>NZ_JBEXWB010000620.1:0-1977 GCF_040629645.1 Streptomyces sp. NPDC005899
GGGGGTCGGCCTGAGGTGTCCACGGCCAGACGTGTGCATGGGCTGACGGGTGCGGGGGCGGTCACCGGGTGACCGGGCCCCGCCCTCGCCGTCACGTCGTGGCACCCCGGGGCCCGGCTCGGTGGCCAGACCCCGGAGGTCAGCCGAGCAGGCCGCCGATGGGGTTCTGGCCGGCGCCCCCGGTGGAGCCGCCGCCGCTGTCCGAACCGCCGCTGTCGGATTCGCCGCCGCCCGTGGCGTCACCGGAGCCGGTGCCGCCCGAGGAGGCCGGTCCGGAGCTGCTGGTGGCCGGGGGTTCCTGCGGGACCGTCTCCCGCGGGGGCTGCTGGCCGGTGCCCTGGGTCTGGCTGGGCTGCCCGGTGCCCGCCCCCGTGGCCTGGCCGCCGGATTCGCGGGCCGGATCGTCCGCCGGGGCCGACTGCCTGGCCGACGGGGTGCCGGGCGCGCTGGACGGGCCCGCGTCGGGCCGGCGCTCGGCCGGGGTCCGGGAGGGCTTGCGCTTGCCCGTGGTCTCGTCGGGGAGCGGGGAGCCGGGCAGCTGGTTCGTGGGGTTGCCGTCGGGGCCGGGCACGGTGACGACCTCCGTGGAGCGGACGGCCCCACCGAGCATGGAGCCGATGAGCAGGGTCAGGCCGACGACCACGGTCGCGACGACGGCGCCGCGGCGCAGGACGCGGCGGCGCAGGTCCCAGATCTCGGAGCGCGGACCGAGCGTGCGCCACGCCTCTCCGGCGAGGCGTCCGTCGAGGGAGTAGACGGGGGCGCCCGCGATGACGAGGGGGCTCCAGGCGGCCAGGAGGATGATGTCGGACGCGTCGTACGCACCGACGCTCCGCCAGCTGACCGTGGCGAGGAGTGCCGCGGAGAGCAGGGCGCCGAAGGCCGCCGCGACGCGCTGCCAGAGTCCGAGGACGGTGAGGACACCGGCGACGACCTGGAGGAAGGCGACGGCCAGCCCGGATTCGACGGGGTGGGCCAGTGCGAAACCGTGCAGGGGCTCGGCGGCGGCCCAGGGGTGCATGGAGTTCAGCCAGGCGACCATGGAGCCGCGGTGGCCGCCGTCGAAGTACACGGGGTCGCAGAGCTTGCCCATGCCGGTGTAGATGGAGATGAAGCCGAGGAGGACACGCAGCGGCAGCAGGACGACGCCGAGGTTCATCCGGCGTCCGGGGTAGTAGGCGTGCCGGACGTCGTCGCTTCCCTGGCGCCGCTCGTCTGCCGGGGCGCCCTCGTGGCCGGTGCCGTCGGCCGAGGGGCCGTCGTGCTCCTCGTCGGCCGGGTGGTGGCCGTACGTACCGTCGGGTGCCGTCCCGACGGGGTCGTACGCGCCGACGGCACGCCGCATGGGCGGCAGGAGTGGGCCCGTCCGGTCGCGGCCCGGCTGGGGGGCGATGAGCACGGGATTCGGCTGGGTGTCCTCGATGAGCGGGATGACCTGCGTGCCGCCGCCCGTGTCGTCGTATCCCGTGCCGGGGTCCCCGCCGGCCCTCGCGCCGAGGTGGCCCGCACCGGAGTTGCGTACGGCCTGGAGGAGTCCGCTCGCTCCGGGGTCGCCCGGCTCCGACCTGCCGCTCCAGACGACGGGAGCCCGCCTGCGGGCGCCCGCGCCGCTCATGGCGGGGATCCTGGCCTGTCCGGCGGGGCCCGCCGCTGCGCGCAGACGGGTGCGCTGGCCCGGGGCGAGCTGCACCCGGAAGCTGGCGTGGCTGACGATGACCTGGGCGGGGTCGCTGTCCACCTTCGTCATGCTCAGGGCGGGTTGGTCGTCGAACCGAGGCGTTCTGGTGTCCACACTCATCTAACCGAGTGATGTGTGATTAGGACACTGCCTTGACGCGTCGGAGTGTCCGAGACCCGTCAACAGTCTGTTGCGGTCCGCGAAGCGGCGCGGAGCGGCGCGGGCCGGGTCGCGCGGCCGGCACCGTCGCACGGTCCGATGCGGCGCGCGTACCCCGGTCCGGGCGGTGCGGGGGCGCA
>NZ_JBEXWB010000621.1:0-1949 GCF_040629645.1 Streptomyces sp. NPDC005899
GTCGCCGGGGCTCGCCGAGGGCGGTGAGCGTGCGGGGCGGGCGCGGTTCGCCGCCTGGTGCCGGGACGGTCTCGGCGCGTACGAGGCCCGCCACGACGACCTCGCGGGGGACGCCACGTCACGCCTGTCACCCCACCTGCACTTCGGCACGCTGTCCGCGACGGAGCTGGTCCACCGGGCCGGGGAGGCGGGCGGGCCGGGAGCGGAGGCCTTCGTACGGCAGCTGTGCTGGCGGGACTTCCACCACCAGGTGCTCGCCGCCCGGCCTCGGGCCGCGCACGTCGACTACCGCCCGCGGGGGGACCGCTGGCGCGGGGAGCGGTCGGCCGCGGAGGACATCGACGCCTGGAAGCGGGGCCGCACCGGCTACCCGCTGGTCGACGCCGCCCTGCGCCAGCTGCTCCACGAGGGCTGGATGCACAACCGCGGGCGGTTGCTGACGGCGAGTTTCCTCGTGAAGACGCTGTACGTGGACTGGCGTGTCGGCGCACGCCACTTCCAGGACCTGCTGGTGGACGGGGACCTCGCCAACAACCAGCTCAACTGGCAGTGGGTGGCGGGGACGGGCACGGACAGCCGGCCCCACCGGGTGCTGAACCCCCTGGTGCAGGCCAGGCGGTACGACCCGGACGGCGTGTACGTGCGCCGATGGGTTCCGGAGCTCGCCGGTGTCGAGGGGGCGGCGGTGCACGAACCGTGGAAGCCGCGGGTGGCGGGGCGGTGCGGTGACTACCCGGAGCCGCTGGTGGGACTCGCGGAGGGGCTGGCCCGCTTCAGGCACGCGCGCGGGCTCGACGCACCGTCCGCCCCCCGATCCGCTCGGTGAACACCACCGCGGGCACGCGCGCGGGCTCGATCCAGCGGTGCGGTGACCGAGGTCGAGCCGGGTGCGGGCGTGCCCTTCGGGGTGGGTCGACGCGGGGGCGAAGTCAGATCTTGCGGTAGCGGGCGTGGGCCCAGGAGAAGACGCCGAAGGCCACCAGACCGAGAGCGATCAGGGCGAGCAGCCACGGACCGGCCGGAGTCTCGGTGAACGAGCGCAGTGTGTCGTCCATGCCCTTGGCCTTGCCCGGTTCGTGCCGGACGGCCGCGGCGACGGCGAATCCGCCGGCCGTCGCGAAGAGGACGCCGCGGGCGCTGCCGCCGAAGACGCCGAGGACGTCGACGCCGCGGCGGACCTTCCTGCTCATCTCCGCCATCTTGAGGCGCTTGTGGTAGGCGCGGGTGACGGCACGGTAGATCATCCAGAGGCCGGCGCCGACCACGACGGCGCCCGCGATGCCGACGATCCACTGGCCTCCGGTCCAGCCCAGGACCCGGGCGGTGACGTCGTCGGTCTGCCGGTCGCTCGAACCGCTTCCGCTCCCCTGGTCACCGGCGGCGTAGGCGAGTACGGAGTAGGACATGAAGGCGTAGAAGACGGCCCGCGCGGCGGCCATGACCCTCTTGGTCGGCTTGTCGCCATCGGGGCCGGCCTGGCCGAAGAACGCCTCGGACAGGCGCCACAGGGCCATCGCGGCCAGCCCCAGTCCGAGAGCCCACAACAGGACGTTGCCGAAGGGCTTCTCGGCTATCTCGGCGATGGCCCCGCCCCGGTCGGCCTGCTTTCCGCCTCCGTCCGAGAAGGCGATGCGCAGTGCCAGCACGCCCACCAGGAGGTAGATCACCCCGCGGGCGACGAAGCCCGCGCGCGCTCCCATGTCCATGGCCTTGCTGTTGGCGGCCCCTCTGGCCCGGCCCCGTCCGTTCGCCACCCACGCGTTCGTGTTCATGAACTGGCGGATGCCCCTGAACGGGGGATCAATGCCGGATCCGCTCAGGGCGGAGCGGCGGTGGCTTCCCGTCGCGGGCGGCGGGGCTCGTGGCCGGGCCGGTGCGGGCCGTCGCGGGCTCGGTTCCCCGGCGGCTCCCGGGTCGGTCCCCGGGTGGCCGGGGTGCCTCAGGTCGCG
>NZ_JBEXWB010000622.1:0-1927 GCF_040629645.1 Streptomyces sp. NPDC005899
CCGCCGCCGGGCCCCTGGGGCCCCTCGTGGCGTCCGGCGTCCTCGCCGGTCCTCCGGCGGCGGGGGCCGCGGGCGTGGCCGCGGTACTCGCCCACCTGACCCGGCGGGTCGATCTGGTGCAGATGGCCCTGCGGGCGGGGGCCACGGACTCCCTGCCGCCGGACCTGGACACCGCCGAGCAGCTGCTGATCGTCAACGACTTCCCGCACGGCTTCGACGACCGGGCCGTCACCCAGTTGCGCTACCTCGCCGACGAGGGGCCGGCGGTGGGCGTGCACCTGCTGATGGTGGCCGACCGTGAGGACGCCCGGGCGTACGGTCCCGTGCTCGATCCGCTGTGGCGGTCACTGCTGCGGATCACGCCCGTGCCCGACGACCACCTCGCCGACCCGTGGGTGGGCCACGCCTGGACGTACGAGCCGCTGCGCGTGCCGCAGGGCAGCCGTGTCCTGGAGCAGGTCCTCGCGCTCGTGGCCGCGGCGCGGGGCGGCGGTCACCGCTGAGCCGCTCGGGGGCGGGCTGCGGGGTGACTCCGCCCGCCCCGGGCTGTCGGACATCCCCGGCGCCCCACCCCCGGGCTGTCAGGCATCCCCACCTGACAGGCATCCACCCCCACACCTGTAGGTGAACACCGCCCCGACCAGGTGCTTTGATCTCCTTTTGCCTCCCGCTTTACCTTCTCTTGGTGTTTCCTGTACTGTTCTTTGGGCGGAGGGGAGTATTCCCGATCGCGGCGTTCCCGTCAGTACGGACTGTGACCGGTCCCGGGGCGTCGGCCCGGTGCGCAGCCCGCGCACCTCGGGTGGAAGAGACCTCCGGCAGCGACGACGCTGATCTATAGCCGTAGCGAACTGCCGGAGGCGCAGTGGACGTTTCATGGACTCTCTGGGTGCTGACCGTTGTCGGTCTGGCCGCCCTCATCGCCGTCGACTTCTTCATCGGGCGCAAGCCCCATGACGTGTCGACCAAGGAAGCCGGTATCTGGACCGTCGTCTGGATCGCGCTGGCCGCCCTCTTCGGGTTCGGCCTGCTGATCTTCGGCGAGAGCCAGGCCTCGGGCGAGTTCTTCGCCGGCTTCATCACCGAGAAGTCGCTCAGTGTCGACAACCTCTTCGTCTTCGTGCTGATCATGGCGAAGTTCTCGGTGCCCTCACACCTGCAGCAGCGGGTGCTGCTCATCGGTGTGCTGATCGCCCTGGTGCTGCGGGCGATCTTCATCGCCGCCGGCGCGGCGGTCATCGCCAACTTCTCGTGGATCTTCTACATCTTCGGCGCGTTCCTGATCTACACCGCCTGGAAGCTGATCCAGGAGGCGCGCGCCGACGACGAGGAGGAGGAGTTCGAGGAGAACCGCCTCCTCAAGTCGATCGAGCACCGCTTCGGTGTCGCCGACCGCTACCACGGCACCAAGCTGTTCATCCGGAACAACGGCAAGCGCGTGATGACACCGCTGATGGTGGTCATGCTGGCCATCGGCACCACCGATGTGCTGTTCGCGCTGGACTCCATCCCCGCGATCTTCGGTCTGACCCAGGACCCGTACATCGTCTTCACCGCCAACGCGTTCGCGCTGATGGGTCTGCGGCAGCTGTACTTCCTCATCGGCGGTCTGCTGAAGAAGCTGGTGCACCTCAGCTACGGACTCTCGGTGATCCTCGGCTTCATCGGCGTCAAGCTCGTGCTGCACGCACTGCACGAGTCCGGTGTGCACGTCCCGGAGATCTCCATCCCGTTCTCCCTCTCCTTCATCTGCGGCGTCCTGGTGGTCACCACGATCACCAGCCTGATCGCCAACAAGAAGCAGGCCGCGGCGGAGGCCGGCGCAGCGGGCGACGAGACCGAGAAGGCGGGCGCCGGGAAGTAGCCGCGGGAGTGGCGGCGGACGGACCGGCGGCCGGGGCCATCAGGCACCCGGCCGCCGGTCCTG
>NZ_JBEXWB010000623.1:0-1926 GCF_040629645.1 Streptomyces sp. NPDC005899
CGGCCGTCCCGGCCGGCCTGCCGGGCGGCCCAGCGGGGGTTGACCGCGGTGGCGGGGCGCGTGCCCTCGGCGACCTCGACCAGCGCCTGTGCCAGGTGGTGGGTGCCGGTGACCTCCCGGCCGTGCAGCCCGTTCACCGGTGCCGTCGAGACGACGCCGCCGGCGGGGTCCCGGAAGGCGATGTGGGACAGGGGTGCGTCCGCCTCGCCGGCCACCATCCGGGCGAAGTCCCGCGTGAAGGCGTGCTCCGGGCCCCCGGAGGCCGTCAGGAATTCCGGCTCCACCCGGAACAACGGGTCCCCGTACGAACCGTCCTCCTTCGGCAGCAGCACGCCCGTCGACTCGTCCGCCCTGAGCCGGACACCCGCCCCGGCGGCGGTCAGCCGCGCCGACGAGCGCTCGATCGCCGCGCGCGTGGCGTACACCTGCCGGCTGCGTCCCGTCGTGCCGTCGTCCGGCGCGAGGATCGCCAGCGTGCGGTCCTCGGAGATGTGCAGCGGCGGCCGGTCGGCCATGAGGACGTCCGCGTGGCCCTGGCGCGGCAGGACCAGCGCGTCGGAGTCGGGCCCGTCCTCCGCCCGGACCTCCCCGACGGACCGCGGGAGCGGCTGGGTGAACAGGACGCCTGTCCCCCGCTTGTCGATGACCCCGTACTCGCGCGTCGTCAGCGGGCGGGGCCGGCGCCCTTCGATCTGGCGTTCCAGGACGGCCCGGTCGGCCAGGCGGTCGAATTCGGCGTCGCCGTCGCTGCTGGACGCGTCGTCCTCGCTGTCCCGGTCGGGCGTGACGCTCCCGCTGCCGAGGTCACGGGCTCCGGGCAGCCCGCCGTCCGTCGCCGGGTCGGCCGAGGTCCAGCCCGCGCCGGTGGCACCGTCGCCGAGCTCGAGCATGAGGTGGCGGGTCCCGGCCGTCGGGTGTGTGGCGACGTCGGCCGGCGCCTCGGGGTACCACACGCGGCGGCCCGTCGTCCCGGCCACCAGGGACGCGACGGCCGCGGCGTACCCCGGTGGGAGCACCAGGACGATGTCCGCGCCGCGGGGGCGCCTGGAGTCGTACGAGATGAGCATGGCCAGCTCCTCCGGGCTGTCCACCCGGAACGTCCGCCCCGGTGCGGCGACCTCGACGGCACGCCCCACCCCCCTGGCCACGACGAGGTACGGGTTGTGCCAGGGAGCGGGCCGCGGGACGACCCGGCCCCGGCCGCGCACCGCGTAGGAACCGAGCTCGGGCGCGGGCAGCCCCTGACCGGTGAAGTCGCGCCCGACGGCGTCGCCGTCGGCGTCGCGGAGCAGCGTGCCGTCGTCCAGGGCGCCCCGTCCGGTCTCGATCTGCCGCTCGACGAAGTACAGGGCGAGGTGGTCGGCGCTCGTGAGGTCGTCCGAGGAGGCGTCGAGTGCCAGGGAGCCGAGCAGCAGGAAGTCCGCCGGACCCGGCCTGCTCCCGCTTCCCATGTGCAGGACCTGCCGGGTGACGTGGACCAGACCACCGCGCAGCGTCCGCGACGCCGGGTGCGCGTCGGCCTCCGCCCGGACGAGGTCGTACAGCGCTTCGGAGGTCTCCTGGAGCCGGGCGTCCTGCAGCGGGTCGCGCCGGGGGCCGAACAGTGTGTCCAGCCAGGCCGGTTCGGCCCATACGGGGCGCTCGGCCTCGTCGTCGGACGTGTCGGAGTCGTCCGAGGCGTCGGAGTCGCCGGTGGACCGGGAGGGTGCCGGCGCCTGGGCAGTGGGCCGCGAGGGGCCCGGCCGGCCGGAGAGCGTGTTCAGCTGGTACGCCTCCTCGTCGCCCGGCAGGCCCGGGAGGTCCGCCGGAGCCGGCTGGTCACCGGCGGACGGCGGCGGGGCGGAAGGCTCGTCCCGCCGCGCCACGGGCGGCACGTCGTCCGTGGCGGGCGGGACCGGGGCGCCGGCCGTCGCGACCCGGGTGGCC
>NZ_JBEXWB010000624.1:0-1922 GCF_040629645.1 Streptomyces sp. NPDC005899
GCCGCCGCCGGGGTGTCCACGTACAGGCTGCCGCAGGCCACCGGTCGCAGACGGGCCACCCCCGCGCCGCGGCCGGCCGCCTCCGCGGCCACGCGGCGCATGAGCACGGGCGAGGCCATCCGCCGCCGGCCCCGCGTCGCGAGCGCCGTCGCGGGGACGGTCGCCTTCCTGGCGGCGGTGTACCTCGGGACCGTCCTCTTCTCACCGGACTCCGGCGCGGCCGGCACCCCGGGGCCGGGTGCCTCCCCGGCCGCCGGGACGCCGGCGTCCGGGGATCCGGCGACACCCGCCGGGGACGCCTCCGGGCAGGACGGCGACCGCGGCGACGAGGACTGAGCCCGTCGCCTACCAGCGGGAGTGAACCTCGGCCCGGACCCTGCGGTCGTACAGGTCACGCACCGCGTCCAGGGTGCTCTGCGGCAGGGGCGGGAGCGAGGCCGCCGCGGCGTTGGCGCGGGCCTGCTCCACGGAACGCGCTCCCGGGATGACGCTCGTGACGCCGGGCTGCTGGATGATCCAGCGCAGCGCGGTCTGCGCGGGCGTGGCCCCCTCGGGCGCCAGTCCGGAGAACTCCGCCGCCGCGGCCACCCCGGTCGCGTAGTCGAGGCCCGAGAAGGTCTCACCCTGGTCGAACGCCTCGCCGTGGCGGTTGTACGTGCGGTGGTCGTCGGGGGCGAAGACCGTGTCCGCCATGTACTTCCCCGACAGCAGGCCCGAGGCGAGCGGCACCCGCGCGATGATGCCGACGCCCGCTTCGGCGGCGGCCGGGAGCACCTCGTCGAGCGGCTTGAGGCGGAAGGGGTTGAGGATGATCTGGACACTGGCGACACCGGGCCTGGCGATGGCCGTCAGCGCCTCGGCGCACGTCTCGACGCTCACGGCGTAGGCGGCGACGCGCTCCTCGGCGACGAGGGTGTCCAGGGCGTCGTAGACGGCGTCCGAGGAGTAGACGCTCGTCGGCGGGCAGTGCAGCTGCACCAGGTCCAGCGTGTCGACGCCGAGATTGGCGCGGGAACGGTCGTTCCAGGCGCGGAAGTTGTCCAGGACGTAGTTCTCGGGGACCTGCTCGGCGCGCCGGCCCATCTTCGTCGCGACGAAGACGTCCGCGTCGGGCCGTTCCTCGAGGTAGCGGCCGATGAGCTGTTCGCTGCGTCCGTCGCCGTACACGTCCGCGGTGTCGAAGAAGGTGACACCCGATTCGACCGCGGCGTCGAGAACGCCGAAGGCGTCGGCCTCCACCACCTCTCCCCAGTCCCCGCCGAGCTGCCAGGTGCCCTGTCCCACGACCGATACGTCACGGCCGGTCCTGCCGAGTGTGCGTTGCTCCATACGGATCATGCTACGTCGACGAGCGGCACCGGAGCCGGTCGCGGGGCGTAGGGGCCGGCGGGCGGGGGAACAGGCGACCCATGCGTATCCCTCACGTACTCACCGTCACCGCCGCTCTCTGCGCCCTGGCCCCCACCGCTCCCGCGAACGCGTCGCCGGCTTCCCCCGCGGCCGGCGGCGGCCGCCGGGGTCGCCGCCTCCTGCGACGAGGAAGCCCTGGCCGTCGCCGCCGCCGGGTCCGGCCGGCCGGAGACCCTGCGGATCAGCGTCACCAACCGCGGGCGGCACGCCTGCGTGGTGGACCGCGTCCCCACGGTCGTCTTCGGTGACCTGGACGGCCCCGCGCTCCCGGTACCCGCCGGCGGCAGCGCGCCGTACCGCGTCGGGGCGGGACGGACCGTCCACGCGGCGGTGCTCACCCTGGCCCCGTCGGCGGAGGAGCTCCGCGTGGTGGACCGGCTGACGGTCGCCGCCGACCCGGCACACCGCGGACGCACCTTCGACGCCGCCTCGCTGGGCTCCCCGGACGGGATCCGGGTCTGGGAACCGGTGACGACCTGGTGGCACGGTTCTCGCGCCGCGGCCGACGCGGC
>NZ_JBEXWB010000625.1:0-1915 GCF_040629645.1 Streptomyces sp. NPDC005899
GCCGGGCGGGGCCGCCGGCAGGAAGGAACGGCCCGCGCCGGCCCCGGTGCCCGACGTGCGCCCGCCCGTGCGCCACATTTCGATGAGCGGGGCGCGCCACAGTGCCGACGCGCCGAAGAGCAAAGTCCCGTCCTCGCCGACGATGATCTGGCCGCCGCCGAATCCGACCTGCCACACGTACACGGCGCGTTCCTCCGCCAGCGCCTCCACCCCGAACTCCATGCCCTGGGCCAGCAGACCGAGGCACTGGCGGCCCAGCTCCGCCAGCTGCTCCTGGAGGGGGGACAGCTCCCCGGCGTCCCCGTTCATCGGCCCGTCTCCCGGCGGCAGTGCAGGAACAGATGGGGTTCGGGCACGGCCCCGGGCCCGTCCGGGGTGAACAGGGTCTCCTGCCGCGACAGCACGGTGAGCCCCGCACCGGTCGCGAGCGCCGCGAAGGCGTCGGGCGCGAAGCTGGTCACCCGGACCCGCTGCCCCATGAAGACGGCGCTCACGTCCTCCACGTCCAGCGGCACCGTCGCCAGGACCATGTGCCCGCCCCGCTTCAGCGCGCCCGCCAGCCGCCCGACCAGCTCGGTCTGCTGGGCGCGGGACATCTGGAGCAGGGAGAAGTAGACGCAGACCGCGTCGAAATCCTCCGCCTCGAGCGGGAGTTCCCGGATGTCGGCGCAACGGAACGATGCCCGGGGGACCTGACGCGACGCCAGCTCCACCATCACCGGCGAGACGTCGACACCCAGCACCTCGTGACCCGCACCGGCCAGGGCGAGGGCCGTCGGCCTGCCCGTACCGCTGCCGACGTCCAGCACCCGGCCGTGCGGGGGGAGGTGCTCCAGCAACCGGTGCAGCGAGTCCAGGTGGGCCGCCGAGCCGGCGAAGGCACGTTCGTACGCGGCACCGATGGCGTCGAACGCCCTGGCCGCCTCCTCGTGGTTCCCGGTCGTCATGGGGTCCCTTCCCTCGGCTTGCTCACAGGCGTCACGGCGTCACGCGGTCCGGGCGACCCCGACGTACAGGCCGCTCTCCTCCGGCTCGGGGGCGGACGTGCCGCGGTACCACTCGGGCGCCGTGACCAGGCCCGGCTCGACGACGTCCATGCCCTCGAAGAACCGGCCGAACTCGGCCCGGGTCCGCAGCGCCAGCCGGATGCCGCCCTTGCGGTACTCGTCCGCGCCCTGTTCGCCCCGCTCGGGGTTCACGTCCGACGCGCCCTGCGACAGCACCACGTAGCTGCCCGGGTGCAGCGCCGACGCCAGCGTGCGCACGATGGCGAACGGGTCCTCGTCGTCGGGCAGGAAGTGCAGGAGGCCCAGGAGCGAGAGCGCGACGGGCCGGTCGAAGTCCAGGACCCTGCGGGCGGCCTCGATGATCGTGCCGGGCTCGCGCACGTCCGCGGGGACGTAGTCCGTCGCTCCCTCCGGACGGCTGACCAGGAGGGCTTCCGCGTGCCGCAGGACGATCGGGTCGTTGTCGCAGTACACGACGCGCGAGGAGGGATTGATCTCCTGGGCGATCTGGTGCAGGTTCGGCGCCGTCGGGATACCGGTGCCGATGTCGAGGAACTGGTCGACGCCCTCGCCGGCCAGCCACGCCGTCGCCCGGTTCATGAAGGCCCGGTTCTGGACGGCACCCACCCTGGCCTCGTCCGGCAGCTGCTCGGCCACCGCCTGGTCCACGGGGTAGTTGTCCTTGCCGCCGAGGAGCGCGTCGTAGACGCGCGCCGACTGGGGCCGGCTGGTGTCGATCGGGGGCTGGGGTGTACCGGTCGTCATGACGAGCTCCGTTGCAGGTGGGTGCGGTGCGCGCGGGGCGGCGCCGGCGGGACGAGCAGCTCCGCGTGCGCAGTCTGCCACAGCAACTTGGAGGTCTTCAGCAGGTGTTGGCACCCCGTATCGGCCGAGCGGGTCCCCGGGCC
>NZ_JBEXWB010000626.1:0-1913 GCF_040629645.1 Streptomyces sp. NPDC005899
CGGGAGCGCGGCGGTCGGAGTTGCCCTCACGCAGGACGGGGTTCACCGCACTGCCCTTGACCTTGTCGTACCGCGCGCGGACGTCCTTGTCCTCGACCGTCGTATGCCGCAACGGTGTGCCGTCAGTGCTGACGGCCCGTGCGGCGCCTGCGCAGGGCGAGGAAGGTACCGGCCGCGGCCAGCGTCACGAGCGCGGAGCCCGCGGCGACCTCCGCCGGCTCCACTCCGCCGGCACTGCCGCCCAGCCCGCCCAGTACCCCGCCTGGCATGGCCGTGGAGCTGGTCGTGGGCGCGGTCGACGGGGTGGTGGTGGCACCGCTCGTGATGGTGAGGGCGGCCGTCCGCGTGGCCGTGCCGCAGCGGAACGTCACCTGGTAGACGGCACCCCGCCTGGCGGTCCGGTCGACCGTGGCGGTGGCCGACCGCCCACGGGGGATGGTCACCGTGTTGAACACGCCCGAGAACGCGGTCGCGTCGCTGGTGCAGCCCACAGCCCCGAGGGTGACCCGCCCTCCCGGCGCGACCGTCGACGGGGTGATGCTGGGCGTGAAGGTGGTGGGCGTGCCGCCGGTGAGCACCTGGGCCGACGCGGCCGGTGTCATGAGGGCGCAGGCGGCGGCGCCCAGCAGTGCGACGGGTGCGACACGTATCGCGCGCATGGTTGATCCTCCGGGTCCCCGAGGAGCAGCTGCGGAACGGATTTCCGCACGGCATGGGAAATGCACCTCGATGCCCGAAACGCTAGGAGTGCTCCATATCACCCGCGATCGGGGTCGGGCGAATGGGGCAGCCCTGTCCCCCGGCCGGCGCATCGGCCGGGGGTGGGACCGGTCCGCGCTACCCGCCCGTCGCGTGGGGGAACAGATCGACGAAGGGTGCGGTGGTGGCCGAGATGCCCCGGCCGAACGGGGCGTCGAAGTCCCAGATGAGGAAGAGCAGGAAGGCGATCAGGACGCTGAAGAGCCCGGCCAGCAGCAGTTCGCGGAAGGTTCTCCGGATCTGGAGCGTGAAGATCAGCCCGACGGTGACGAGCGCACCGGTGATCAGCCCGAACCAGACGACCCCCGGCATGGTCGCTCCCGCGTTCTGCCCCCGCGAGCCGCGCGCGTCGTCCACGGCCGCCACCTGGTCGACGAGGGGCTGGTAGGCCTGCCCCTCGTGGTCCGTGCGCGGCTGGTACTCCGTGACATCGGCCCGCACCCGGTCGAGCAGCCGGGTGCCCTCCTCGGTGAGGCTGCCGTGTTCGGTCATGGCCTTCCACTCGTCGTCGACGACGTACGCCACGTAGGCGTCGACGTCCCTTCGGATGCGGTCGCGCACCTCGGCCGGGTAGACGGCGGAGCGGGCGCTGACCTCGTGCAGGGCCTGCGCCTCCAGGCGCACCGACTCCTGGGCGGCACTGCGGCCCTCCCATACGCCGGCGATGGCCAGGCCGAGGACGATCGCGTACACCACGCCGATCATCATCGTCATGTACTCGATGACGTCGGGCGTCTCCGACGGGTCGTCGTCGTCACCGATCCGGCGGTTGTTGAGGATGGCGATGGTCAGGACGACGGCGCAGGCCGCCGCCATCGCGATGGTCAGGACGAGCCATTCCGACATGGGTTCCCTCCTCGGTCAGCGGGACGATCGGGGCCGCAGGACTGCTACGGCGAAGACGGCGGGGGCGGTGATCACCAAGGTGAGGGAGACCAGTGAGGTGCCGGCTCGGGGTGTTCTGCGGGCCGGCCTGCGGTAGGTGGGCAGGGCGACCGGCTCGGGGGCGGCCGGCCGGGCGGTGGGTTCGGAAGGTCGAGGGGCAGGGGGTGAGGGCGGCGGTGGTGGCGGAGGGGGCGGTGGCGGTGGAGCCGGCTCGGGTTCCGGCTCGGGCGGCGCGGGAGCCGGTGCCGGTGCCGGTGCCGGAGGCGGGG
>NZ_JBEXWB010000627.1:0-1907 GCF_040629645.1 Streptomyces sp. NPDC005899
CGGCGAGGCTTCTTCTTCCCCATGCTCTCCATGATGGACATCCTCCCGGGGCTGAACCCCAGATCTCGAATGTTCGTCAAAGCGGATCAAGCCCAGTCAGCCATGCTCGAATCACCCTTCGTCGGTTGCTGTCAGCAGTCATCATGGGCAGCAACACAGTCTGGTAGCGGCGAGATGACCTGCGCCTACCTGTGAGGTAAGGCGCGAAAATGATGTTTCGTTCTTGGCCCCCCACACGGGCGCCGGGGACGTGGGCGGCATCGGCGTGGGTGATAGGCCGAAAGCAAGGTCCCGCCCAGGGGTGATGGACAACGGCACCCGTCCATGCGTGGGACCGTGCGGTGTGCTTCGCCGCAAGAGGTGAAAGGCGATCCGGGACCACGGACCGCAAGGTTCGGTGTCTTCAGCGATCAGGACGCGGCCGTGCTGTTCCAGGCGTCCTACGAGGGCACCGTCCACCGACCTCGAGGAGCCCACGGCGGCCACCGGTGCGGGTCTGCTCGACGCCGGGCTCCTGGTCCGCACCGACGATGGCTCCGCCGTCCTGGCCGACGACGTCCGGTACAGCCTCCGCATCATCCCGACGCCGACGACGTCAGCACCTACTGACACACCTCATGGCAGAACCACATGACAGCCAGTGGCAGACTCCGCTGACGTCTCAATGGCAGACGACAAACAGAGCGTCACCAGGTCAAGATCCGCAATGTAGCGACCCCATTCGCACACTACGGATCCCGGTCACAGCCTCTGTGACCGAGGATCGTAGTTGGCGGGTGATGCTCTCCTCGGTGCAGGCCGCCAGCAGGTGGAGGGAGCTGGTTGGCGGATCTTGAGGGCGATAGTTGGCGGGCCGGGATCCGTCTTGATCACGATGCGTGACCGATGGCGGCGATCACCTGTCTGGCGTGTTCCTCGAGGGCCGTGCAGAGCCAGGAGCCGGGGACTGGCGGTGTTTTCGATTCCCAACGCCTGAGCTTCGTCAGGTGCGGCATGTCTAGCGAGAGCGTTCGGTCGTGGGGCCGCATTGGTGGCTGGAAGACTGGTGCGAGGGCGAACTCGCCTCCCGTGATGTAGCTCCAGGCGAAGGCGGATGCGCACTCTCGGGTGTGCTCGTTCGGCATCCGGCCTCGGCCTGGAGGACGTTGTCGGCAGAGCTCGTCCCATGGGGCCTTCCCCCATGAAGGTGGGCACGCGGTTATTGGTCACGCGGCGAGTGTCAGTTTAGCCGCGTGGTGTCGTTCGTAGGCGTCGGGGCTGAGGTGGCCGTTGGTGGAGTGCCGGTGGCGGGTGTTGTAGCGGGTCAGCCAGGCGAAGACCGTTCCTCTGCAGGTGGTGGCGTCGCCGTAGTCGTGGGCGCCCTGGAGGGTCTCGCGTTTCAGGGAGGCGTGGAAGCTTTCGCAGGCGGCGTTGTCGGCGCTGGTGCCGACCGCGCCCATCGACCGGGTGACCCCGAGCTGGTCGCAGAGGCCGGCGTAGGCGCGGGATCCGTACTGGGCTCCGTGATCGGAGTGGAACACCGCCCCGTCCAGCGAGCCGCGGGTCGAGGCGGCCATCCGCAGAGCGTCGGAGACCAGGTCCGTGCGCATGTGGTCGGCGATGGACCAGCCGACGACCTTGCGACTGAAGCAGTCCAGCACCGTCGCGAGATAGAGGAACTTCCCGCCCTGGAGCGGGAGATACGTGATGTCGCCCATGAGCTTGCGCCCGGGCTCGGTGGCGGTGAAGTCGCGCCCGAACAGGTCCGCGGCCTGCCCGGATGCCGGGTCGGGGACGGTGATGGAGGACGTCCGCATGATCCGTGCGACCCGCTTCTCGTTGACCCGGTGTCCCTTCTCGTGGAGCTCGACGGTCACCCGCGGGGAGCCGTAGGCGCCGCCGGACTCGCCGTGGATCCGGCGGATCTG
>NZ_JBEXWB010000628.1:0-1904 GCF_040629645.1 Streptomyces sp. NPDC005899
CGGCGCACCTTTCACCGGTGCGCCGCCCGTCGTGCGTGGCGGCCCATGTCCGTGCCCATACTGGGCAGGAGCGCCCCCAGGACGCGTGTCGAGTGAGGAACGAGGTCAGTGGTGGCGGAACAGGGCGGTCCGGAGGACCAGAAGCCCCAGTCCGACGAGGCGCGCAGCGCCTTCGTCCCACCGGCCGGCGTGGAGCAGCCGGCCGGGCCGCCGGAGGACGACCACCCCACGTCGGAGTTCGCCCTCCCGGCCGGTCTGCAGACCGATCCCTCAACGCCGTCCGGCCAGGGTCCGGGTTCCGCTTCCGGCTCCGGGAGCGGCCAGGGCGGCGAGCCGCTGAGTTCCGCGTTCGTCCCGCCGAGCGGGTACAACGCGCAGCACCAGCCTCCCGCCTTCACACCCGCGCACGGCATCCCGATGGTCCGGCTGACCAAGGAGGCCCCCTGGCAGGACCGGATGCGCACCATGCTGCGCATGCCCGTGTTCGAGCGGCCGGCGCCGGAGAGCGTGCAGAAGACCGACGACTCGGGTCCGGCCGTGCCCCGTGTGCTCGACCTGACGCTGCGCATCGGGGAGTTGCTGCTGGCGGGCGGGGAGGGCGCCGAGGACGTCGAGGCGGCCATGTTCGCCGTGTCGCGCTCCTACGGGCTCGACCGCTGCGAGCCGACGGTCACCTTCACCCTGCTGTCCATCTCCCACCAGCCGTCGCTGGTCGACGACCCGGTGACCGCCAGCCGCACCGTGCGCCGCCGGGGGACGGACTACACGCGGCTGGCCGCGGTCTTCCGGCTGATCGACGACATCACGAGCATCGAACACGTCGAGGTCTCCCTGGAGGAGGCCTACCGCCGCCTCGCCGAGATCCGGCGTAATCGCCACCCGTACCCCGGCTGGGCGCTGACGGCGTCCGCCGGGCTGCTCGCGGGATCGGCTTCGGTGCTGGTCGGCGGCGGTGTCCTGGTCTTCATCGTGGCCGCGGCCGGCGCCATGCTCGGGGACCGGCTGGCGTGGCTGTGCGCCGGCCGGGGGCTGCCCGAGTTCTACCAGTTCATGGCCGCGGCGATGCCCCCGGCGGCGATGGGCATCGCGCTCACCCTCACCCATTCGACGGATGTGCGGCCGTCCGCCGTGATCACCGGTGGACTGTTCGCGCTGCTTCCCGGGCGGGCTCTGGTCGCCGGCGTGCAGGACGGGCTGACCGGCTACTACATCACCGCGGCGGCCCGGCTCCTGGAGGTCATGTACTTCTTCATCGGCATCGTCGCCGGGGTGCTGCTGATGCTCTACCTGGGCGTCCAGCTCGGTGCCGAGCTGAATCCGGAGGCGCGGTTCGTGGCCAACGACCGGCCGGTCCTCCAGATCCTGATGTCGATGAGCCTGACCCTGGCCTTCGCGATCCTGCTCCAGCAGGAGCGTTCCACGGTGCTGGCGGTGACGCTCAACGGGGGCGTGGCCTGGGTCATCTTCGGTGCGATGGCCCGGACGGGGAACATCTCACCGGTCGCCGCGACGGCGGTGGCGGCCGGGCTGGTGGGCCTGTTCGGCCAGTTGTTCTCGCGGTACCGCTACACCTCGTCGCTGCCCTACATCACGGCGGCGATCGGTCCCCTGCTGCCCGGTTCGGCGACGTACTTCGGTCTGCTCGGCGTGGCGCAGAACGAGGTGGACGCCGGTCTCGCCTCCCTCAGCACCGCGGTGGCGACCGCTCTCGCCATCGCCATCGGCGTCAACCTGGGGAGCGAGATCTCGCGGCTGTTCATGCGGGTGCCGGGCGGTGTCGAGGGCGGGCCGTCCCGTCGGGCCGCCAAGCGGACGCGGGGCTTCTGACACGCGAACGGCGCTCCGCTCCCCCGTCATGAACCTGCCCGGACCCGGTACGGCTCCCGAAGCCGCCGGCCCCACCC
>NZ_JBEXWB010000629.1:0-1898 GCF_040629645.1 Streptomyces sp. NPDC005899
CCGCGCGCGCGGGTGTCGTCCCCCGCGCCGGTCGTGCCGGCACCCGCCAGGTCGGCGAACTTGGCAGTCCAGTAGGCGCGGTCGGCCTCGTAGCGGTCCGAGAGGCGGTAGGCCGCCTCGTCGGCGACCAGGTCGCGCAGCGGTGCGGCGGCGGGCTCGGCCGTAGCGAGGTCCTCACCTCGCGCCGCGCGCCCGTAGAGGTCGGCGACAGCCCGGCCGAACACCGCGCCGCCGAGGCCGTCGACCGCTATGTGGTGGAAGCGGACGTACCAGTAGTGCAGCCGGGATCCCAGACGCAGCAGGGCGAAGTGGTGGCGTGGGGCGTCGAGCCGGTCGACGGTGGACATGTCGCCGGCCATGTAGTCCTCGGCCGCGGCGACCGGATCGGCGGCGCCGGACAGGTCGGCCGTGTGGAGCCGGCCGGCGTCGACGGCGGGGCGGTCGACGACGTGCTGCCGCACTTCCTCGCCGTCGGTGACGAAGCGGAGGTTCAGGCTGTCGCACAGGGAGACGGCCCGCCCGAACGCCGCCGCGAACAATTCCTCGTCCAGGTCTCCCTGGATCTCGAAGCATTCCCCGACGTTGTATTTCGGACTGTCCGGGTCGACGAGCTGCCCGTACCAGACGCCCTGTTGCGCCGCGGTGAGTTCGAGAGACGTTTCGGCGACCACGTCCGACGGAAGCGAGCGATATTCCTGCATGCCGGTCCACACCTTTGGGGAGAGATTCGGGGACGGTGAAGAAAGGCCGGGTGACGCCGACCACGCCGGTGCACCGGCCGTCAGGCGATGCCTCGGCGCCAGGGGTTCGGCGCATCGCGCGTCCACGGCGTACGGCGGGCCGGGAGCACTCACCGGGCAATGACCGCACGACGGGGAACCACGTCACCTCTCGCGTCGACGGTGGTCGCGAGTCGGCCCGCAGCGCTATGTGTATGCCAAACAGTGACCGTTATAGGCACGCGGGAGTCAGGAGCGACAAACGCGTGATCACATCTGATCGATATCGCTCAAGCGGTGAGCAAAATCGATCAGACCAACGCGTCTACGCCCCAGTTGACCTGGGGAGGTGCCACAACGGCCGAACCGCCGGTCTACCCCGCTTCCGCCTCCATCGCACGCACCAGACCGGCGGGGCGCATGTCCGTCCAGGCGCGCTCGATCACGTCCAGGCATTCCTGACGTGACCCTTCCGGGCCGTCGGCTCGCCACCCGCCCGGGACTTCGATATGCGCGGGCCAGAGCGAGTACTGGCCCTCGTCGTTCACCAGCGCCACGAACCGTCCCGACTCGTCATCGAAAGGATTGGTCACGACTGCCCCCCACTTGTTCTCACGTTTCCACGGCATGTCCATCAGTGACGTCCGGGCGGCGCATCTGCCACCTTCCGCGGTGGACCACCGAGCCCCCCACCCTGCAATTGCACGCAAAGTTGACCCGACTCCGCCCGTTGACGCCAGTCACATTAGAGGATTCAAGGTAAGGAACGGCGTGTAATCGCCAGGTTACTTACCGGTAATCGATCAGCCGACCGGGGGTACGCCCGTCCGGTGAATATGCCAATCGGCCACGGACGGAGGCATTCGGCCAATCGATGTCCTTATCAGGTGGGTTCAACTTGATATGCACCGGACATTTTCGGATACGTTTCGTTGTGCGCCCGCGCACGCCCCGAGCGGCCGAAAATCACAACGAGCCCCCATGCGCCTGGTACGCGCCCCCCACTCGGCCGTCGAGTCGGCAAGCCCGCCGACGGGAAGTTGGCCGATCCGAGCCGTGCGGCCTTCTGCCGGTCCCCCACCTACGGACGCGCGCCCTTCGGCGACGCCGCCGCGGCCGTACCCGCCAGTACGGCGGCAGGTGACCGGCCCGCCCGCGCCCGGGCAGCTCGGACCGCGC
>NZ_JBEXWB010000630.1:0-1888 GCF_040629645.1 Streptomyces sp. NPDC005899
GCCACGGGTGTGGGCCATCACGCCCAGCCCGGCGCGGGCCGCCGCGACGAGGCCGCTCAGGCTCGCGCTCGTACACGCGAAACGCCAGGACCTGCCGTGCTCCTCCAGCACCTCCAGCGCCCGGGCCCGCGTGATGCCGGGCGGCGGGAAGGCGATCAGTGGGAGCGGGCGGTCCGGATCGACGCGCAGCCGCGGGGCGCCGATCCACACGAGCGCGTCCCGCCACACCAGCTCGCCGTGCGTGTCCCCCGTCCGCCGTTTCGCCAGCACCAGATCGAGCCTGCCCGCGGCCAGCTGCCGGTGCAGGGTGCCGGACAGCTCCACGGTCAGTTCCAGATCGACCTCGGGGTGCTCGCGCCGGAAGGACTCCAGGATCTCCGGCAGCCGGGTCAGGACGAAGTCCTCGGACGCCCCGAAGCGCAGTCGCCCGCGCAGCCGCGTCCCGGCGAAGAACGCCGCCGCCCGCTCGTTGGCCTCCAGAATCGTCCGGGCGAAGCCGAGCATGGCCTCGCCGTCCTCGGTGAGGTCGACCCGGTGCGTGTCCCGGCTGAACAGCCGGCGGCCCGCCTCCGCCTCCAGGCGGCGCACGTGCTGGCTGACCGTGGACTGCCGGATGCCGAGCCTGCGGGCGGCCTGGGTGAAGCTCAGCGTCTGGGCGACGGCGAGGAAGGTGCGGAGCTGGACCGGGTCGTACACGAGGGCCACGTTATCGCGATGCGTGATGGCAGTAAGAGCGGTGTACCGGATTCCCGATCGGCTCCGCCGGGGGCACGATGGCAGGGCACGACCCCGCCGAGAGAGCACGGAGCACATGACCCGCCGCACCAGCCGCCGCATCCCGAAGCCGCCGTCCTGGCTGCCCGTCGACCCGTACGTCCTGGCGCTCGTCGGCACGGTGGTGCTCGCCGCCCTGCTGCCCGCGTCCGGCACCGGCGCGGAGGTGGCCGGCGGCGCGTCCACCGGGGCGGTCGCGCTCCTCTTCTTCCTGTACGGGGCGCGGCTGTCCACCGCCGAAGCCCTGGACGGGCTGAAGCACTGGCGCCTGCACCTGACCGTGCTGGCCTGCACGTTCGTGGTGTTCCCGCTGCTCGGGCTCGCGAGCCACGGGCTCGTCCCCTACCTGTTGACCCCGCAGCTCCAGGCCGGCTTCCTCTTCCTCTGCCTGGTCCCGTCGACGATCCAGTCCTCGATCGCCTTCACCTCGATCGCCCGCGGGAACGTGCCGGCGGCGATCTGCGCCGGCTCCTTCTCCAGCCTCGCCGGCATCGTGCTCACCCCGCTCCTGGCCGCCGTCCTGCTCGGCGGCGGTGCGGGGGGCTTCTCCGCGGACTCCCTGGTGAAGATCGTCCTCCAGCTGCTCGTGCCCTTCCTCGCCGGGCAGCTGCTGCGCCGCTGGGTCGGCGGGTTCATCGGCCGGCACCGCAAGGCGCTGGGCTACGTCGACCGGGGCTCGATCCTGCTCGTGGTCTACACGGCCTTCAGCGAGGGCGTGGTCGCCGGCGTGTGGCACCAGGTCACCCCGCTCCGCCTCGGCGCGCTGCTCGCCGCCGAGGCGGTGCTGCTCACCCTCATGCTGGCGCTGAGCTGGTACGGGGCGAAGCGGCTCGGCTTCGGACGGGAGGATCGCATCACGATCCAGTTCGCCGGATCGAAGAAGAGCCTGGCCGCCGGACTGCCGATGGCGAGCGTCCTGTTCGGCGCCCACGCGAGCCTCGCGGTGCTGCCGCTGATGCTCTTCCACCAGATGCAGCTCATGGTCTGCGCGGTGATCGCCGAACGCCGCTCGCGCGACCCGCAGCCGAGCGCCGCTGCCGCCGGGCGTGCTCCGGCACGGGCGCTCGGCTGACTCCGCGGCCCCGGCGGCCCGGCCGATCCGGTGACAGATCGG
>NZ_JBEXWB010000631.1:0-1873 GCF_040629645.1 Streptomyces sp. NPDC005899
ACCGCCCCGGCGGCCGGCCCCGCCGGCGCGCCCGGCCCGGGGCCGAGGTGGCGGCGCGTCCAGGTGCACACCGCGGAGTTCGGTATGCGGGACGGGTTGAGCTGGCGGCTGCCGGACGACCTCACCGTGCCGTTCACGGGGCCCCGCCGTGCCCCGGAGGTCCTGACCTTCCCGGACGGGGCGGAGCCCCGGATGACCGACTCCACCGGGTTGTACCTGACGACCCCGCCGGAGGACATGGCACTGGCCATGTCCGGCGTCCGGCCCGGTAGTTCGGCCCACCGAACCCTGGTCTCCTTCGTGCGCCCGGGCAGGCTCCTCGGGCTGTTCGGGCGGCTCACCGGACCGGTCAGCGGACCTGGAGTGACCCGGGGCAGCGGCCAGCACCCGCTGGGGCACCTGG
Organism: Streptomyces sp. NPDC005899; assembly: GCF_040629645.1. Lineage (NCBI taxonomy): Bacteria > Bacillati > Actinomycetota > Actinomycetes > Kitasatosporales > Streptomycetaceae > Streptomyces > Streptomyces sp. NPDC005899. The sequence goes on from NZ_JBEXWB010000631.1 coordinate 404, forward strand.
TCGTGGAGCGGTCGCTGCCGCACCGGGCCGTCCTGGTCACCGAATCCGTCAAGGCGGAGGTGCGCGACCTCACCCAGACCACGTACCAGAACCAGCGCGGTCACGTCCGCGACACGCGGTTCGGGTTCCAGGTCACCGCGGGGCCGAACTACACCCTCCCCGGGCCGGAGACCGACGTACGCCTCCAGGGCGGCCCGCTGGTCCGCACGGACCTCGCCGCGGGGCGCGGGCACTACCTGGGCACCGACGCGGCCCGCAAGGTCACCGGCCGGGTGCGCAACCATCCCATGGCCCTCTACCAGGTGGAGCGCACCCTGATGGTGCGCAAGGCCGGCGAACCGTCCTCCGCGGCACGGCCGGTCCGCGTGGTCAGCCTGGACTGGATCGCCACCCAGGACGCCCGCCGGCTCGCGGGCTGGGACAGCCGTACGCCCGGCCGCACGGGACCGGACCCGGACGCCGAGCCGCCGGTTCCGTGGTACCTCACCCGCGAGGACCCGGTGCACCTGGGCGGCCAGGTCCGCGCGGAGGGCTTCCGCCCGGAGGCCCGCGCCACGACGCAGCCGCCTACGGCCGCGCAGCAGGCACCACCGCCCGCCCCCGGGGGGACGCCCGGGCCCGCGACCCGACAGCAGGCGCCCACCACGCCCGGCCAGGCACCGGCCGCACAGGCCGGGACCGCCCCGGCCCAGGACCCCATGCGGGCGTTCACGGACGCCGTCCTGGACACCCTGCACCGCTCGTACCCCGCCATGTTCGTGCCGCCGCTGATGCTGCGACACCCCCGCCTGGCCCGCTTCCGGTACGGCGACGGGCGGTTGCGGACCGCGCTGCACAACGACCGGCAGGTGCGTGAGGCGCTCAACCGTCCCACCCTGGCGCAGAGTCTGGACGAACTGACCACGACGGGGGTGCCGGTCACGCTCACCGAGGACGGCACGGTGCGCCGGGGCCACCACACACTGATCCTGCGGGCACGGCTGGCCGACCGCCGCTTCGAGACCACCATGAGCGAGCGGTCACTGCGCAACGCGGTGATCGGCAACGAGGTCTCCGGCCAGGCGCAGCAGGAGTCGAGCACCTACTCCGCCGGCGCCGAGGTCGGCGTCTCGCCCCGCGACCACGACAAGGTGCCCGGCGCGAACCTGCCCCGCCGGACCGGCAACGTCTCGGTAGGTGCCCGCTACGCCCGCACCTACCAGAAGGCCACACGCAACACGGTCACGGTCGTCCACGACCACCTGACGTTCCAGAACGGCGCCGACCTCTACAGCTACCGGGTCGAGTTGGGCGCCGCCTTCGAGGGGCACCGCCGGCCGCGCGGCTGGGCCAGGCTGCTGTCGGTCGGCCTGCTCGGCGCCGGCGTCTTCGTCAGCAAGGTCGAGGAGCGTCCGCTCTTCACCCGCGGCACCGAGACCGTGGGGCGGGTGGACCTCGCCGTGCCGGCGGCGCACGGCTCGGACCGCCACG
>NZ_JBEXWB010000632.1:0-1872 GCF_040629645.1 Streptomyces sp. NPDC005899
CGCGCTCACACGCGGTCCGGGCGGGGTGGCACGCGGTCCCGGGCGTGTTCGCGAGCGGTCCGGACCCGGCGGGCCGTGCCGCCCGGCCCGGAGGTGAAGAACCGCCCGCCCGGCGGGTCAGTTCGCCTCGGCCGTCCCGGGGTCCGGTGGTGTCAGCCGCGGCGCCAGCCAGGTGGGTACGCCGCCGAGGAGCCGGAACAGCCGGCCGGCCTCGGCCCGGAGCCGGGCCGCCTCGGGCTCGGCCTCGGTGTCCGCGAGCGAGATGAGCGCCGGGGCCGTGCCGACGAGGTATCCCAGCTCCTCCCTTATCCGCAGGGACTCGGCGAAGCCGTGCCGGGCCTCCGCGACTTCGCCCTCGCGCAGCGCGAGCGAGGCGAGGTGCCGCCAGGTGGACGACAGGAGCAGCTCGTCGCCCTGGGCGAGCGCCCCGGCGTGGGCCCTGCGGTAGGCGGCGCGGGCGGACTGGGGCGCGTCGGCGATGTTCTGTGCGATCAATCCGCGCCGCAGGTCCAGCAGCGGGCGGCCGGCGGCGGTGGGGGAGAGCAGGGCCGCCGCCCGGCTCAGCGCCACACTGGCCTCGTCGGCCCGGTCGCGTACGCCGAGGAGGGTGGAGGCGTAGGCGAGGTAGCCGCGCTCGCAGGCGGCCGCGCCGCGTTCGGTGTCGTCCTGGGCCAGCGCCTCGGCCGTGCGCAGCGCGTCCTCGGCGTCGGTCCAGCCCGTCCCGGCGTAGAGGCACCGCTCGATCAGCAGGGAGGTGCGCTGCAGGGCGACGGCCGGGTCGGTGGCCGCGTCGGGTTCGAGCAGCGCCGCCGCGTCGGTCCAGCAGGCGCGCGAGCGCAGCCGCCATACCGCTGTCTGGAGCGGCGGATCGTCATCTGCTGTCGTTCCGGTACCAGACATGGCGGTATGCGCCACGTTGCCCTCCCCTAGCGCGCCGTCGAGCCGTTGGGTCCTGGCGCATCTCAGCACGGAATGGCACGCCGGGCCAAGGGGTGGGATCGATGTCAGGTGAAAGATTTCACAATCGAGCGGGGGTCCCGTCCGTCCCGGGAAGTGCCCGAAAAGTGCCCGGAGGTCAGCTCATGCGCAGGGCGAGGAAGAAGTCGAGCTTGTCCTCGAGGCGCGAAAGGTCACGCCCCGTCAACTGCTCGATCCGCCCGACGCGGTAGCGCAGCGTGTTGACGTGCAGGTGCAGCCGGGCCGCGCAGCGGGTCCACGAACCGTCGCAGTCGAGGAAGGCCTCCAGCGTCTCGATCAGCTCCGCCCGGTGGCGGCGGTCGTAGTCGCGCAGCGGGTCCAGGAGCCGGGCGGTGAAGGCGCGGCGGACGTCGTCCGGGACGAAGGGCAGCAGCAGGACGTGCGAGGCGAGTTCGTGGTGGCCGGCCGCGCAGACCGGGCCCGGGCGCGCCGCCGCGACCCGGCGGGCGTGCCGGGCCTCCTCCAGCGCGCCGCGCAGCCCCTCGGCGGAGTGCACGGCCGCGCTGACACCCAGTGTCAGGCGGCCGTCGTCGGCGAGGCCCGCGGAGAGCGGTTCCCGGACGGCGGCGAGCAGGGCGTCGGCGTGCAGGGCGGCTTCCCGCCGCCCGGGACCGGCGGTGTCCGGGGCCTCGGCCGCCTCCTCGGCGCCGGGGGCGCCGGCGGCGGGCGCCGGAGGGATCGGGGGCAGGGGCACGAGGGCCACCGCCTCGTCGCCGATGTGCGCGACGGCGATCCGGTCCGCCGAGTCGGGGCCGGTGGCCGGCGGGTCGACCAGGATCTCCTCCAGCACGGCCTGGGCGGCCCGGCCGTCCGCCGGACCGGTGCCGGCCCCCTGCCCCGTCCACTCGACCCGGGCCACGACGACCTGCCAGTGCGGTGCCGCGCCCAGGCCCG
>NZ_JBEXWB010000633.1:0-1861 GCF_040629645.1 Streptomyces sp. NPDC005899
CACCACCCGGCAGACCATCCAGGCCACTACCCCGCCGAGCACGGGCACCCCGCGGGGGCCGTCGCGCCAGTCGGTGGCCGGGCCGAACCGGTCGGCGCCGCTGCGCGCGAAGGTGGCGGCGAGTTCCCGCTGGTCCTCCCCGAGTATGTGCACGCCGATGTGCCCGGCCTCGGCCACCACGGGCCAGCTGGACGAGGAGGTGCCCACCCCGAAGGAGATCAGCGGCGGCTCGGCGGCGACGGAGTTGAGCGAGGTGGCCGTGAAACCGACCGGGCGCTCCCCGGCGGCGGTGATCACGGCGACTCCGGCGGCGTGCTGCCGGAAGACCGAGCGCAGCAGCTCGGGCGCGGCCGCTCGGGAAGTGGAGAGGTCGGGCGAGGCCGTCATCGACGAGTCCTTGTGGGAGAGGGCGTACGGGCCATGGCTGCGTCAGGCGCCCGGCCGTCGCGCACCGGCGTGGCGCGCGGGATCGGCGTGCACCCGGCCGGGGAGTGGGAGTTGCGGCGGCATAGCGTCAGACTGACGATGAGTGGTGTGCGCAGTCAAGTGCGGACCGTCATGTGGGAGATGTGTCACGGCCCGTCACATCGCCTGCGCGAGTGCCGCGAAGACGTCCGCCTTACGGGGCGGGCCCGAGGCGCGGCGGACGACCCGGCCGGACGCGTCCAGGACCAGGACGGTCGGCGTCCGGCTCACCCGGAGGGCACGGACGAGCGCGAGGTGCGCCTCGGCGTCGATCTCGACGTGGGTGACGCCTTCGACCATCCCCGCCACCTCGGCGAGCGTGTGCCGCGTGGCGACGCAGGGCCTGCAGAACGCGGTCGAGAAGTGCACCAGGGTGGCCCGCTCCCCCAGCGGCGCGCCGAGTAGCACGGCGTCCAGAGGGTCGCCGATCGCCTGCCCGTCCATTCCGGTCTCCTTCTCAGAGCTGTGCGCAAAGGGTCAGCACCGGGCCACCGCATTACATTCCCGGAGGTTCCACGTGACGAGAATCTCCCGCCCCGGGGGCTTCGGGGCTGGCCACGGCGTCGCACATGGGGCACCATCGCCACAATGCCGAAAACCTACGGCTGCGTAACTTCCGCCGGGAGAACCCTCCCCAGGCGCTGAAGAAAGGTCTTCATCCAGATGGCAGAACTCGTCTATCGGCCGGTCATCGGCGCCGCTCGCACGCTGTTCAAGGCGCTCGACCTGAAGATCGACACACAGGGTTCGGAGCACATCCCGAAGACCGGTGGCGCGGTACTGGTCAGCAACCACATCAGCTATCTGGACTTCATCTTCACCGGGCTCGGCGCGCTGCCGCAGAAGCGGCTCGTCCGCTTCATGGCGAAGGAGTCGGTCTTCCGGCACAAGGTCTCCGGTCCGTTGATGCGCGGCATGAAGCACATCCCCGTCGATCGCAACCAGGGCGAGGACGCCTACGCGCACGCCCTCGCGTCGCTGCGCTCCGGTGAGATCGTCGGCGTGTTCCCCGAGGCGACCATCTCCCAGTCGTTCACGCTGAAGAGCTTCAAGTCGGGCGCCGCGCGGCTGGCCCAAGAGGCCGGCGTGCCGCTGATCCCGATGGCCCTGTGGGGCACCCAGCGCCTGTGGACCAAGGGCCGGCCGCGCAACTTCCGGCGCAGCCACACCCCGATCACCATCAGGGTCGGCGAACCCATAGAGGCTCCCGCCGACCAGTACGCCGGTGCGATCACCCGCCGGCTGCGGGAGCGCGTGCAGGAGCTGCTCGAGGCGGCGCAGCGGGCGTACCCGGTGCGCCCGAAGGACGCGGGCGACACCTGGTGGGTGCCGGCCCATCTCGGTGGTACGGCTCCGACGCCCGCGGAGGCCCGCGAGCGCGGCTGACAAGCCCGGC
>NZ_JBEXWB010000634.1:0-1859 GCF_040629645.1 Streptomyces sp. NPDC005899
CGCCACGGCGCTGGGCGCGCCCGCGAAGGGCCCGGCCCCGGCACCTCCGGCGGCGGCCACCCCGGCCCCCGCCGCCGACGCGCGGACCGCGCTCCAGGAACTGGCCGCCGAGGAGCGCCGGCTGGCCGACGACCGGACCAGGGCCCTGCTGGACGCCGAACCGGAGCTGGCCCGCCTGCTGGCCTCGGTCGCCGCCGCGGGGGCGGCCCACGCCTACCTGCTGACCGAGTTGGCCAAGGAGGCCTCGTCATGACGGACAGGGCCGGACAGGCGGGGGCGGGACAGGACGACGCCAGGGGGACGCTGCGGGCCGCCCAGGCCGCGCTCGCCGCCGAACACGCGGCGGTGTACGGATACGGGGCACTGGGCGGACGCCTGGAGGACGGCCGGCGCGCCGACGCGGCCGCGGCCCACACCGGCCACCGGGCACGGCGTGACGCGCTGGTGCGGACGGTGGGCGACCTGGGCGGCAGGCCGGTGGCCGCCGCCGCCGCGTACGCCCTGCCGTTCGCGGTGCGCGATCCGGCGAGCGCGATGCGTCTCGCCGCCGTGCTGGAGGACCGTGTCGCGGGCGTCTACTCCGATCTCGTACGCGCCGCCCGGGGCCCGCTGCGCCGGCAGGCGGCGGAAGCGCTGCGCGAAGCCGCCGTCCGGGCGGTCCGCTGGCGCGGCACCGGCGTAGCCTTTCCGGGGCTCGCCGAGAAGGCCGGGGCACACCCGTCGGACACCACGGCGGAGGCGGGCGCCGCGGGCGTCACGCCGTGAACGCAGCTGGGAAGGGGAACAAGGCACGTATGGGTTTCGAACCGCCGCAGCGCCTGGTCCGAGCGCTCGGCGAGGCGTACGGGGACGCGGTCGCCGCCGACTGGCTGGGCCGGCTCCCGGCGCTGACCGAGGAGGCGCTGTCCGCGGCCGGGCACGCCGTCTCCCCGGAGCGGGTGGTGGCACCCGGCGGACGCAGCAGCCTCGTCCTCCTGGTGCACCGCCGGGACGGCACACCCGCCGCGCTCAAGATCGCGCCGGCAGGTGCCGCGCCCGGCCGGGAGCGGGCCGCCCTCGCGCAGTGGGACGGCTGGGGGGCGGTCCGGCTCCTGACGTCCGGGGACGGTCCGGCGCCCGAGGGCGCCCTGCTGCTGGAGCGGCTGCACCACGAGGTGTCCCTGCGCTCCCTCCCCGACGCGAAGGCGCTGCTGGAGGCGGCGGGCACGGTCCGGCGCCTGTGGGTGGACCCGGTGGACGGCCACGGCTACGAGAGCGTCGAGACGCGCACCGGCCGGCAGGCGGAGCCGATGCGTGCCGCCGCGGCGGCCGACCCGGCGCTCGGTCCGCTGGTCTCCGCGGCCCTGGAGGCCCGCGGGGAGCTGGTCGCGCACTCCCCCGAACTGCTGCTGCTGCACGGCAACTTCCGGCAGAGCAAGGTGCTGTCCGGAGAGCGGGCGCCGTGGCTCGCGGTCGGCCCGGAGCCGCTGGTCGGCGAGCGCGCCTACGACCTGGCACGGCTGGTCCGCGACCGGGCCGAGGACCTGGTCGCCTCGCCGGGCGGAGCGGCGACGGCCCGCCGCCGCATCAGGAAGCTCGCGGACTCCCTGGAGGTGGACCAGGCGCGGCTGCGCGGCTGGACGCTGTTCCGGGCCGTGGAGTCGGGCACCCGCGCGCTGGCGGCGGGGCGGCGCCAGGACGGCGAAGTGGCCCTGGAGTTCGCGGGCTGGCTGTAACCCCGCACACACCACCGGGGAGGGGGCGCCCCCCGCCGCGGCGGGGGGGCCCCCCCGGGCCGCCGCGGGTGGGAGGGGCCCCGGTGGGGCAGCGGGGGGTGCCCGACGGCCACGGGGTGGTCCACCCCGCGCCCCGGCAGCGCG
>NZ_JBEXWB010000635.1:0-1858 GCF_040629645.1 Streptomyces sp. NPDC005899
GGTGATGAAGGCCGGGCTCGCCTCGCTGGACCGCTTCACCGTCCGGCGGGAGGACGGTGCCCGCATGGTCGAGGCGTGCCAGTCCCCGGTCTGGGCGGGGACCGGCCGGGTCGTGCGGAGGATGTGCCACTCCCCGGTCGTGGGGTGGAATCGGAGCACCGTTCCCGACCCCGGAGGCTCCTCCCGTGACCGCCCCCGCACCGCTGCTCCACGACCGGCCGGCACCCGAGGCCCACTCGCTCCTGGCGGCTTTCGTGCGCTTCGTCGTCTGCGGTGGCGGAGTGGGACTGGCCGGCAGCGGGGCACTCGTGCTGCTGAGCGGTCCGCTGCCGATGGTCGTCGCCAACGCCGTGATCACCGTGGTGTCGACCGTGGTGGCGACCGAACTGCACAGCAGGATCTCGTTCCGGAGCGAGCGCAGGGGGTGGGGCGTGCACCTGCAGTCCGGGATGACCGTGGCCGTGTCCTACGCGTTCACCACGGGAGCGCTCCTCCTCCTGCACTCCGTGCGCCCCGCTCCGACGGCGCTGGCCGAGCAGGGTGTCTACCTGGCGGCCTCGGCGCTCGCCGGAGTCGGCCGTTTCGCGCTGCTCCGCGTCGTGGTCTTCGCCCGGCAGGCGCCGGGGCCGGCGGCCGGGACCGGAGCGGCCGGCGAGGACGAAGCGGCAGGGGCCGAGGCGGCCGGGGGGACGGCGGCCGGCGCCGTCCCCACCGGCCGTCTCGCCATGGCGGCCTGACCGACCGGCCCTCGGCCGCCGGGCGGTGACGGGCACCCCGGTGACGGGCGACGGCGATGAGCAGGTCGGGAACCTCCCGCCGGATCCGCTCCGGTGCGGCCCGACCCTGTGCGGGAAGTGAGCGGCGGGGATGCCGGGACGGCCCCACCGCCCGCACGGCTACGCTTCGTCGCACTCACCCCCGGCCCGGACGGGCCGCCCGCGAGGGCGTCCGCCGGGCCGGGCGCCCCGCACACGCACGCCCACCCGCACAGGTACCGAAGGAAACCGCCGTCGATGTCCGCCGCCACTCCCTTCCAGCTCCTCGCCGGGGCCGCCGGCTCGCCGGTGCTCCTGCACGTCCCCCACTCCTCCCGGACCGTGCCCGAGCAGGTGCGCGGCGGCATCGTGCTCGACGACGCGTCGCTCGCCGCGGAGCTCGACCACATCACCGACTCCCACACGGCCGAGCTGGCGGCCATGGCGGCCGAGTCCTGCGGGACGGCCCCCTGGCGGTTCGTCAACGGCCTGTCGCGGCTGGTCGTCGACCCGGAGAGGTTCCCCGACGACCGGGAGGAGATGACGGCCGTCGGCATGGGGGCGGTCTACACGCACACCACGCACGGCGCCCGGCTGCGTGCTCCCGGGTCCGATCCGCGACCGCTGCTCGACCGCTACTTCCACCCGTACGCGCGGGCGATGACGGCGGCGGTGGACGAGCGGCTCGCCGCCACGGGGCGGGCGGTCGTCATCGACGTCCACTCCTACCCCACGGCCGCGCTCCCGTACGAACTGCACGCCGCGGGCCCCCGTCCGCCGGTCTGCCTGGGCACCGACGGCTTCCACACCCCCGCGGAGCTGCTGTCCGTGGCGCGGGAGGCGTTCGCCGGATTCGGGGGGACGGCGCTGGACAGCCCGTTCCCCGGTACGTACGTCCCGTTGAAGCACTACGGGAGCGACCGCCGCGTGTCCGCGCTGATGATCGAGGTCCGGCGCGATGTGTACATGACGGAGCCGGGCGGCCCGGCGGGCCCGGGTCTCACCGCGCTGGCCTCCGCGCTGGCGCGGTTGGTCGACGGCCTGCACGCTCGGTGACGCCCCGCGCGCCGCACCGTGCCCGACGCGGCCCGCCGGCAGCCCGC
>NZ_JBEXWB010000636.1:0-1845 GCF_040629645.1 Streptomyces sp. NPDC005899
AATTGCACCTTCAGGTGACGCCCTCCCGATTCGCGGACGTGTGGAACGCGGCGCACTGCCCCGCCCGAGCCGCTCACACGGCCGCCCGGACAGCCGCCCGGAGCGGTGACAGCCGCGCCGATCCCCGTGGACGTGCGGGCGATGGCGCGCGCCCTTGGCCTCCTCCCCCGCCCGCGCGGCACCACCGCCGCGCGGGAGCGCGGGAGCGCGGGGACACCGGCGACGTGCCGCGGCGGCACCGAGGTGCCCGCGCCGGGCAAGCCGGGGTCCCGGTGCCGGGGACCGTGCGCCGTGCGCCGCTGACCTGCTGTCACCCGACCGTGCCCGTTCGGTGGATCCGCTCCGGTCGACGGTGGATCACCTGCATTCGACATCGCGAAAACTACACATAAGGGGCATATAAGAGCACACTGATAGAAGAGCTGATGACCGTGCTTCCGACCGCGGTCGCCTCCAGAGCAGTGCGAAGGAGACATCCTCATGAGCAACATCTCGCACACCGGAAGGGACACCGGCCGTCACACCGGCAGGGACATCTCCGGCCACCCCGACGCCGATGAGATGAGGGCCCGGCACGACCGCGTGATGAGCGGCGGCCGCACCACCGCCATGGCGGACGCACCGGTCTTCCTGCTCGGCCTGTACTGCGCCGTCTCGCCGTGGGTGCTCCACTTCACCGCGAGCCAGCCTTCCCTGGTGACGCACAACCTCGTCATCGGCATCGCGATAGCAGTGCTGGCACTCTGCTTCACCGCCATGCCCGAGCGGATGACCGGTATGAGCATGGCCATCGTCGCCCTGGGCGCCTGGCTCATCGTGTCGACCTGGGTCGTGGGCCAGAGCCCGGACACGGGCGTCATCCTCAACAACGTCATCATCGGAGGCCTGGCGATCGTCCTGGGGGCCGCATGCGCGGGACTCTCGATGAAGAACAGGAAGAGGGCCAGGGCCTGACGCAGAACGCACGCACCCGTGGCCACAGGCTCATGACGCCGCCTGTGGCCACCGGTACGCCCGCGTCGCACGCGCCCACCCACGGGTCGCCCACCCCGGGCCGCTCACCCCACGGAGCTGTACGCCACCACTCCCCGCAGGACCGCGTCGGCGGCCTTGCGCGCGTTCGTCGCCACCGAACTGCCCTCCCGCGGCGCGGCGGCCGCGATCTGGCCGAGCACGTCGATGACCTGCTTGCACCACCGGACGAAGTCGCCCGCCGGCATCTCCGCCTCCCGGAGCACCTCGTCCAGGGACCGGCCGGAGGCCCACATGTACACCGCCCAGGCGAAACCGAGGTCGGGTTCCCGCTGGCCGACCCCCTCCGTCTGGCTGATCCGGAAGTCCTCCTCCAGGGCGTCGAGCCGGCCCCAGATACGGACCATCTCGCCCATCGCCGCCTTCGCCGGCCCGGACGGCAGCTTGGGCGCGACCGCGTCGTCCGCCTGCCGCGCCTCGAAGACCAGGGCGGAGACGCACGCCGCCAGCTCGGCGGGGTTCAGCCCGTCCCAGACGTTCTCCCGCAGACACTCGCTGGCCAGCAGGTCCAGCTCGCCGTAGAGCCTGGCCAGCCGCCTCCCGTTGTCCGTGACCTCGTTGCCCCGGAGGTAGTCCAGCTCGGTGAGGAGGGCGACGATCCGGTCGAAGGTACGGGCGATCGTGTTGGTCCGCCCCTCGATGCGGTGCTCCAGCTGCCGGGTGTCCCGCTGCAGCCGGTGGTACCGCTCGGCCCACCGCGCGTGGTCCTCCCGCTCGTCGCACCCGTGGCAGGGGTGCGCGCGCACCGACGCGCCCCCAGCGCCGGTACAGCAGCACGAAGACCACCCCCATGACCACGTTCCCGACGAAGCC
>NZ_JBEXWB010000637.1:0-1820 GCF_040629645.1 Streptomyces sp. NPDC005899
ATCGCGGAACTCTTTCGGATACGGCTTGGGCACTGCGACATCCTTCCAGGCCGCCTCTCAGCAAGCCAGGTCAGGTGTCACCTTTCCGTGCAGCAGTCCCTACCGTCGGCTGCTGGACGCTGCGACCCACTCCTTTCACTACGTCTACCAGTTTGGCCACCTGCAGCGCGAAGCCTGGCGTGCCGCACACAAGCTGCTGCTGGGGCAGATCCCTCAGTCATGGCAGATCAGCAGCGAGCTGATCAGCGCGCTGCACGGGGTACGGCTGTGCGGCAGCGTCCAGGTCATCGCCGCGGCAGAGACTCTCGTTGCCGCGACCAGCGACATGGATCTGAATGAGAAGAGCGCGGACCGTTCCCAGCAGCAGGCCCAAGCGGTAGTCACCGCGCAGGGGGTCTTCCTGGATGCCTGCCGCGAAGACCTCGCCTATACCGTCCGCTGGTGGCAGCTGAAGCGCCGCTTCCGGGAGTGGCGCTTCACAAGAGCGGGGCAGGCCGGACACTGACAGGACGTGACGGGCCAAAAAGGCTGGCGGCACCGCAAGCAGTGCACCGGCGCCACCAGGAGTACCTGTGGGCCACTGATGGACGATCTTGCAGACCGGCTGAGGACCGGAGCCGGGCGCCCGCAGGTCTCAGAGCCAGGGCAGGAATTGGCTTTGTGCGGGGCGGAACCCTCCACAGATGAGTGATGATGTTGCGGTGAGTCTGGACTTGAGTGACTACGAACTCCTTTGGCCCGCAGCGCTGTTCGTGAGCGAGGGTGAGCGGGTTCTCCGCGCTACGGGCCCTTCTTGGGAAGAGCGCGCGAAGTGGCTCCTGACCGAGGCCCTTGCCGGCACCACGGCCGTTACCGACTTCGAGGAGGTACCCCGCCACAGGGATCTGGCGGACGATCCTTGGGCGACCACGGCCAGTCGCTGGGGATCAGCCCAGCAGCAGACTGGCAGGGATCAGTGCGACTGGCTCGAGGAGCTCATCAGGCGGGCATCTGAGCTCCGGTACGCGGCAGTGCCACGGCCGTACTGGCCGCAGCGTTATGGCAGTGATCTTTCCCAGGGCGGCCGCGCTGCAGCTGCCCGGCAGGACTTTGCCCGGCTCATCGGCGAGTTCGCCGACAACGGCTACCTGGCCGAGGTGTTCGGCGAGCGTTGTGTTGACGGCTATGACGACCTGCCCGACGCTTCGAAGGTGATCGAGAGGCGCCTGGGCATTGCAGACCTGTGGCCGCTGGCCCCGGAGACATGGGACGAGAACACCTTCTACGGTCTCATCGAGGTACTCCACGACCTGGTCAGCCGACCCCGCACGCGCCACTATCACAGCTTCAGCAACTGTGGCTGGCACCACTCGGAGTTCCATAACGGATCGGCCCGCGTCCTGTACCGGTGGAAAGTCAACCAGTTGCTGCGCGAGGCAGGCATCGAGTACGAGCTCGCTGCCGAAGGCGAGGACCTCGGGCGCCTGGTCGCCATCACCGACGATGCCCGAAGCCAGTTGGTGCACCGCGCTCTCAACGACAGCCCACCCGACATCGCCGCAGAGGTCCGCCACGCCATCGCACTCTTCCGAGGACGAGACACCCCGGTCGAAGTCAAACGGTCGGCGGTCTTCAACCTCGGGCGCATCCTCGAGGACCGTCGAGACCTGCTCAAAACGCACCTTCTGAAGAAGGACGAAGGCGCCCTGTTCCAGATCGCCAACCAATTCGACCTGCGTCACCGTAGGGACTGTAAAACGATCGGTGTAACTCCCGATCATGGAAGATGCATCGATGACCAGCGACAACGTGACCGAGGCCGAGACCGTCGAGCCGTCTGA
>NZ_JBEXWB010000638.1:0-1815 GCF_040629645.1 Streptomyces sp. NPDC005899
GTACGACGCCGAGCTCACCGCTGCCGTCGAGCGTGCCCAGCAGGGTGACGAGGACGCCTTCGCCGTCGCCTACCGGATCGTGCATCCGGGTCTCCGCCAGCAGCGACCTGCCGAACTCGGTGACCAGGTCGTAGCGGCCGTCGAAGAGGCCCGGAGCCGCGGCCCGCAGCGCGGCCACGTAGTCCGTGAAGGCGGGGCGGACCTCGTCGCCGGCGAAGTTGACCGGCAGTCCGCCACCGATGTCGATCCCCGTGATCCGGCGGGCCCCCACCGCCTCGTTCACCTCCTCGGCCAGCCTGTACGTCTCGGCGATGCCTTCCGCGATGAGTTCCAGCGGGCATCCCTGGGATCCGACGTGAGCGTGCAGCCTGGTCAGCCACGCGCGCTCGGCGAAGGCCCTCACCACCTCTTCGCGGGCGCCCGGGTCCCGGAGGGCCACACCGAACTTCGACGTGGCCGTCGCGGTGCTCATCGCCCCGATGGAGCCCCCTCCGACCTGCGGGTTGACCCGCAGTCCGAGCACGGACGCCGAGCCCGGCGAGCGCAGTTCCTCGATACGGCGCAGCTCACCGAGGCTGTCGGCGTTCACCGCCACCCCGAGCGCGAGCGCCAGCCGCAACTCCTCCCGGGTCTTGGCCGGCGAGTCCAGGACGATGCGTTCCGGCGCGAACCCCGCTTCGACGGCCAGGCGCAGCTCGCCGGGGCTCGCCACCTCGCAGCCCATGCCGCAGTCGGCGAGCAGCCGCAGGACCGGGACGAGGGACGCGGCCTTCGCCGCGAAGGTGTGGAGGACGGGCCCGCCCGGCACCGCGGCGAAGGCGTCCAGCAGGGCGGTGACGGAGTCCCTCACCCCCTGCACGTCGAGGAAGCCGGCTACGGGCTGCTGTTCGCCGAGCAGGCCGTCCGCCACCGCCCGGCGGACCGCCCCGTCGAACCGGCCGGTGTGCTCGGCGTGCCCGGTGTGCGAGGAGCCCGTCGTGGCGGCCCCGGAAGTCGTCGATGCCATACGGCGAGAGTCGGTGATGGAAGCCCCCCGGGTCTTTGTCGCGAAGGACAAGACTGGCGGCAGACCACGGCCGGACGGACAACCCCGCGGCGGACGTGCCGCCGGCCCGTCACTTGTCACCCGTCAGGCGCACCGCGAGCGCCAGGAGCAGCCGGGTGTCCGGGTCGCCCAGGTCGACACCGAAGCGCTCCTGGGCGCGTCGCACGCGGTAGCGCAGCGTGTTGGGATGGACGACGAGCCGCCGTGCCGCGCGGACCACGTCGCCCGAGGCGTCGAGGTACGCGGCCAGCGACCGGACCAGCGCGCCACCTGCCGCGAGATCGGTGCGTACGAGGTCGTGCACGGGGCCCGTACCCGCCTCCCACAGTGGGCCCACCGCATCCAGTACGCGCAGGACGTCGAGCGCCGGTCCGGCCTGCGCCGGCCCCGCGTGGCGTATCGCCGCGCCCCTTCCGTCCGTCCTGCCGCGCCTCTCCCACTCGCGCAGCACCCGCACCACCAGCGCCGCCTCCTCCCGGGAGACGGCCGCCCGGGCGGCGGACGGGACAACGCGCCCGGCCCCGGCCCGTACGGGCACCCCGCCGGGCAGGGAGGAGGCCAGGCCGGCCAGTTCCCGTGCGAGGCCGAGGGCCTCGCGGTCCGGGTCGCTCCCGCCCACGGGCGACAGCACGAGCAGCCGCTCCGCCTCGCGCAGCACCTGAGCGCCGGAGCGGTACGCAGCGGCCTGCAACGCCAGTACGTCCAGCGTGCGCCGGGCGGGATGCGGCGGGCCTCCGGTCGGCGGCGGAGGCCCGACGGGTGGCGCCGGG
>NZ_JBEXWB010000639.1:0-1813 GCF_040629645.1 Streptomyces sp. NPDC005899
CCGGAGCCGGCGCCCGCGGGAGCCGTCGAGGACGGCTCGGACCCGCTGCTCACCACCGCCACCCTGATGGCCGGCGCCCGGGGGACTCCGCGCGGGCGCGACTGGACCGGCTCCGGCATCGCGGGCGTCGACGCCTCCCGGATCCGGCTCCACGAACAGCGGGGCGGCAGGCTGCGGAGAGTCTCGGAGGAGGCGTCGCCCTGGGGGGCGGACGCCTACGTCGTGGCGGCCGAGGGAGGCAGCGACACGTCCCTGTTCGCCGCCGGCCGGGAGCTGGGCCCGCAGGCGCTGGCAGACCTGCTGGCGGCCGATCCCGTGCTGGCGTCCCTGCCGCACGACGTCCCGGTGGTATTGGCGAGCCCGTACGCCGGAGCCCGCTACGGGCAGTTGGCGCGGGCCGTGTCCGAGCGGCTGGGCCGCAGGGTCTGGGCGCCCAGTGGCGACGGGCGCCTCCTCGGCCCCACGAGTGGGGACGCCGGGGGCGCCGACCGCGGATCCACCGCCACCGAGGCCGGGGCCGAAACCGTCGGCGCGGCAGCTGCCGGGACCCCCGCCCCGGAGGCGGCGACCGCAGGCACCGGGACCCCCGGTGTCGCCACCCCGACCGACGACGGCGACGCCGGTCCGATCGCCCATGTCCCGTCGCTCGTCGACTCCGACCCCGACGACGCGTACGGCGACTGGGTGCCGTTCGACCCGCCGCCGGACGGGGCCGGCCCGGCCGTCGACCGCGAATGGGTCACCGTGGACGGCATCCGGTTCCGGGACAGCGACGTGGACACCCGGCCGCTGGTCGGCGCGGACCACCGCTTCGAGGGCCGGGAGTCGATGCCGGACGACGGCCGCAGGCGGCTGCGGGAACGACGGCTGAGGCTCTACCGGGGTATGCGGGAACGCGCGCACGTGGTCGGCCTCGGGGGTACGTTCCACACGGTCGGCACCGAGGAGACCGGGGAGGACCCCGAGGCGTCGGTCTACACCTTCCACGCCCACGGCGTACCCGGCGGGCTGAAGCTGGTCCACGACGACGGCCGGGTGCTGCTGCTCGGCGCCGAGGACGGCGGACGCTACATCGGCGGACTGCCCGAGGTGGTCGGCCGGGCGGCCGGGGACGAACTGCACGTCGCGAGCTGCTACGGCGGCGTGGCGGGTGACCCGCTGCGCGAGCAGTCCCTCATCAGGCCCGCCCCACCCGTCGAGGACCCCCTGGAGGAGGTCGCGCTCGCCCAGCACGCCGCCAACCACAGCGGGCGCACCACCACCGCCGCGACCGGCAGGACCGGCTACAACGACACCGTGCGGCTGCTCGCGGCCACGCCGGACGGCACCCTGGCACGCATGGCGACCTTCCTGCCCGAACCGGTGCACCGCACCGCTGAGTTGGCCGAGGCCGCCGGGCTGCGTCCGCTGCCGCGCCCCACGGGTGTCTCCGCCTGGGACGACGACGGGGCGCGCGCCCTGCGGTTGGTACGGGCGCTCCGGCGGGTCTTCGGCAACGAGGTGGAGGCCGACCGCGGGGTCCCGGGCGGCCGTCACGAGCGGCTGTTGCGCGGCATCGGGGCGCTGGAGACCCTGCGGGCGAACGATCCGGCGCTGAGTGCCCGCACACCGCTGCGGATGGAACTCTGGGAGTCGCTCGCGCGGACGCCCGGCGGGCCGGCTCCGCGACCGGCCGACTTCGAGGCCGTGCTCGAACGGGCCCTGGCCGCGCCGCGGGACGCCGTACTCACCGCCGTGTGGGACGTGCCGGCGCTGCGCGCCGCGGCGGACCGGCTCGCGGCGGGTGGCGACGCCGTGGTGCGGGCGGTCCTGC
>NZ_JBEXWB010000640.1:0-1812 GCF_040629645.1 Streptomyces sp. NPDC005899
CCCGCGCGCCCCGACCAAACCCGAACGCCCCACCGCCCCGCGCCGTTCGCACACCCCCCCCCCGCCTATCCCGGGCCCCGCCACAACCGCGGGGTCGGGGCCCGCCGCTCCGCGCCCGCCCCGCGACTGGTGCAGGACCTGCCGGAGTCGTTCGAGAGCGAGGACCGGGGAACCGTGTCGACGGTCCTCTCCGTCCTCCTCGAGACTCTGGTCGAAGAGACGGAGGAGCGGCTCATCATCGGCGGCACCTCCAACCTCACCCGCTTCGGGCACGACTTCCCTGTGATGATCCGGCCGGTGCTGGAGGCACTGGAGGAGCAGGTGGTGCTGCTGAAGCTGCTCGGTGAGGCGACAGACTCAGGCATGACCGTACGGATCGGGCACGAGAACGCCCACGAAGGCCTCAACTCCACGTCCGTCGTCGCGGTCGGCTACGGTTCGGGCGACGAGGCAGTCGCCAAACTCGGCGTGGTCGGACCGACCCGCATGGACTACCCCGGAACGATGGGAGCGGTACGCGCAGTGGCACGTTACGTCGGACAGATCCTGGCGGAGTCGTAAGTGGCCACGGACTACTACGCCGTACTCGGCGTGCGCCGCGACGCATCTCAGGACGAGATCAAGAAGGCATTCCGCAGGCTCGCCCGCGAGCTGCACCCGGATGTCAACCCGGATCCGAAGACCCAGGAGCGGTTCAAGGAGATCAACGCCGCTTACGAGGTGCTGTCGGACCCGCAGAAGAAGCAGGTCTACGACCTCGGCGGCGACCCGCTGTCCGCCTCGGGCGGCGGCGGTGGCGCGGGTGGTTTCGGAGCCGGCGGCTTCGGCAACTTCAGCGACATCATGGACGCGTTCTTCGGCAACGCCACGCAGCGCGGACCGCGTTCGCGGACCAGGCGCGGCCAGGACGCCATGATCCGCCTGGAGATCGACCTCAACGAGGCGGCCTTCGGCACGACCAAGGACATCCAGGTCGACACCGCGGTCGTCTGTACGACCTGCAGCGGCGAGGGCGCCGCTCCGGGCACCTCCGCGCAGACCTGTGACATGTGCCGCGGCCGTGGCGAGGTCTCCCAGGTCACCCGGTCCTTCCTGGGCCAGGTCATGACCTCGCGCCCCTGCCCGCAGTGCCAGGGTTTCGGCACGGTCGTGCCGACCCCGTGCCCCGAGTGCGCCGGTGACGGCCGCATCCGTTCGCGGCGCACCCTCACCGTGAAGATTCCCGCGGGTGTGGACAACGGCACCCGCATCCAGCTCGCGGGCGAGGGCGAGGTCGGCCCCGGCGGCGGCCCGGCCGGTGACCTCTACGTCGAGATCCACGAGCTGTCGCACGCGGTGTTCCAGCGGCGCGGCGACGACCTGCACTGCACGGTCACCATCCCCATGACGGCGGCGGCTCTCGGCACCCAGGTGCCGCTGGAGACGCTGGACGGGCTGGAGGAGATCGACATCCGGCCGGGCACCCAGTCCGGCCAGTCCGTCCCGCTGCACGGGCGGGGCATCACGCACCTGCGGGGCGGCGGCCGGGGCGACCTCATCGTGCACGTCGAGGTCACCACCCCGACGAAGATGGACGCCGAGCAGGAGCGCCTCCTGCGGGAGCTGTCGAAGCTGCGCGGCGAGGAGCGGCCCACCGGCCAGTTCCAGCCAGGCCAGCAGGGTCTGTTCTCGCGGCTGAAGGACGCCTTCAACGGCCGTTGACCGGACGGCGGACGCGGCGGCGACGACCGCCGTCCACGCCGGGAGGAGCCGGAGCTCCCCACCCGGAACGCCCGCCCGCACCGCACGCCGCACCGCCCGCCGGTTCCGTAC
>NZ_JBEXWB010000641.1:0-1809 GCF_040629645.1 Streptomyces sp. NPDC005899
TGCAGCTCCACGGCGTGCGAGCCGGTCCCCACGTACACGTTGTTCTTCCCGGCGGAGAGCTCGCCGGGCGCGAGGTCCGTACGGTCGGCGACGGGTGCGGCCTGGACCAGCTTGAGGCGCTCCCCGCGGAACAGGGTCCAGGCCCCGGGTGCGGGCGTGCAGCCGCGCACCACGCGGTCGACGCGGAGCGCGGGGTCGGACCAGCGGACCTGCGCGTCCTCCACCGTGATCTTGGGGGCGAGGGTGACGCCCTCGGCGGGCTGCGGGACGGCGTGCAGGGTGCCGTCCTCGATGCCGTCCATGGTGGCGGCGAGCAGGCCCGCGCCGGCGAAGGCCAGCCGCGTGAGCAGGTCGCCGCTGGTGTCGGTGGGGCGCACCCGCTCGGTCAGGACGCCGTAGACCGGCCCGGAGTCCAGGCCCTCCTCGATCAGGAAGGTCGAGGCGCCGGTGACCTCGTCCCCGGCCATCACGGCGTGCTGCACGGGGGCGGCGCCGCGCCAGGCGGGGAGCAGGGAGAAGTGCAGGTTGACCCAGCCGCGGGCGGGCACGTCGAGCGCGGCCTTCGGCAGGAGCGCCCCGTAGGCGACGACGGGGCAGCAGTCGGGGCCGATCTCCCGCAGCCGTGCCAGGAAGTCCTCGTCCCGGGGCCTGGCCGGCTTGAGCACCTCGATCCCGGCCTCCTCCGCGCGCTCGGCGACCGGGCTGGCGACCAGTCTGCGCCCCCGCCCGGCCGGGGCGTCGGGACGCGTGACGACGGCGGCCACCTCGTGGCGGCCGGAGGCGATCAGGGCGTCCAGGGCGGGGACGGCTACCTCGGGGGTGCCTGCGAAGACGAGCTTCATGGGTGGCGGACTGCCTCTCGGGCCGGAACGTGCGGTGGCGAGCAGCGCACCAGTCTAGGCCGTCGTACCGGCCCGTGCCGGACCGGGGAGCGGGGCCGGTGCGCGCGCTCCGGGAGGCGGGGACGCGGGACTGCCTGGGTGGTCCGGCCGGCCGTCCGGGCGGAGCCCCGGCCCGCGGGGAGCACGGGTGGCGTGCCCGCGCGCGTCCTGCGGGACGCCCTCCCGGGGGCGTGCGCGGATCCGCGCACGCCGCGAGTATTCACCTGCGCCGATAGCGTGACCACATCGGCGGGTGAGGCGTTGGTCAAGTGAGATTGACCCAAGTGGGCCGCCGTCGTGCGGTCCGATCCCTTTCAACGCCGGTTCGAGAGGCTTGTTCATGGCCGACCACGCAACCCACGACGCCCAAGCGCGTGCCAGTCTGCACCTGTTGGTGCGGGACATCGAGCGGGTCCGGCGGCAGGTGGACGCGCTGCGCACCCTCACCGCGCAGCTGGGCAACGTCTACCGTCCGCGCCGCTCCGGACCCTCGGCGGGCTTCGTCGTCTACGGCAGGGCCCCCGCCCCGACGGTCCGGCTGGCGCAGGAGCTGCGGGACAGCGTCGAGACGCTGGTCACCGCGGCGGTGGACTTCGACCGCTCGCTGGGTTTCTCGTGGGACGCCGTGGGCTCGGCACTCGGGGTCACCAAGCAGGCCGTGCACCGCCGTTACGGTGCCCGGCGCACCGCACCGCAGGCGGTCGAGGCCTCCACGGGGGAGGCGGCCCGCCCTCCGGCCGCAGGGCCCTCCCCCGTGCCCGCCGTGCCGGCCGCTCGCTCGATGCCGCCGCAGCCGTCGGCCGACCGCCCTGCTCCGGTCCACGAGGAACTCCGCCCCGGGCCCCGGCGCGAGCGGGCCCTCGGCGCTCACACCGGCCGGCGGGCCCGGAGCGCTCAGCCGTTGCGCGGGCCGGGGAAGGCGCCGGGG
>NZ_JBEXWB010000642.1:0-1800 GCF_040629645.1 Streptomyces sp. NPDC005899
CCCCGCGGGGCCGGCGACCGGGCGCGGGGTGCGCGTGTGCGTGGTGGATTCGGGGGTGGAGCGCGACCACCCGCTGGTCGGCCCGGTGGACGGCTCCTGGGTGGTGGTCAAGGACGGGGAGAGCGGCGCCGTCTCGGTCGAGCCGACCACGACGGGGGACACGTGCGGGCACGGTACGGCGTGCGCGGGCATCATCCGCCGCACCGCACCCGACTGCGAGCTGCACAGTGTCCGCGTGCTCGGCGAGCGCTTCTCCGGTACCGGGGAGGTGCTGATGGCCGGGCTGCGGTGGGCGGTGGAGCAGCGCTTCGACGTGGTCAACCTGAGCCTGTCGACCACCCGGACCAGATTCGCCCCGGAGCTGCACGGTCTGGCCGACCACGCCTACTTCGCCCGCACGGTGATCGTGGCGTCGGCCCACAACACGCCGGTGGAGAGCTTCCCCTGGCGGTTCGCCTCGGTGATCTCCGTCGGCAGCCACCAGGAGGACGATCCGGAGCTGCACCTGTACAACCCGGAGCCCCCGGTGGAGTTCTTCGGCCCGGGCCAGAACGTGTCGGTGCCCTGGCTGGGCGGCCGGACGATCCGCACGACCGGCAACAGCTTCGCCACGCCGTACATCGCGGGCCTCTGCGCCCGGGTCCTCTCCGCCCACCCCGGGATGACGGCCTTCCAGCTCAAGAACGCCCTCTATCTGTCCGCGGCCAATGTGCACGTCGGCCCGCGTCCTTCCACAGCGGCAGGAGATATCCCGTGACGACTCCGAGAACTGACATCACGCTCGCCTCCCTCCCCACGCCCGGCGAGGCCGCCCGGCACGAACTGCTCCAGTCGGTCGTCGACGTGGCACGCGCGATCTTCGGGGCCGCCGCCAGCTCCGTCTTCCTGCTCGACGAGGAGGCCGACGAACTCGTCTTCCAGGCGGTCTCCGGCGAGGGTGAGGAGTTCCTGGTGGGTCGCCGCTTCCCCGCGGGGCGCGGCATCGCGGGCTGGGTGGCCACCTCGGGCGAGCCGATGGTGGTGGACGACCTGGTCAGCGACCCGTCCTTCGACCGGTCCCTGGCGGAGTCCACGGCGTACGTCCCGCAGGCGCTGATGGCGGCCCCGCTGATCAGCGACTCCCGTGTCCTGGGCGTGCTGGAGGTGCTGGATCCGTCGCCCCAGGCGCGGTCGGGCGTCCGCGAGCTGGACCTGCTGGCTATGTTCGCCCGGCAGGCGGCCGCCGCACTGCGGGTGGCGGCCCCGGTCCCGGTCGCGGCGGGGAGCACCGGCCGGATGCTGGACGGTGCCCGGCGGGAGGACGCGCTGCAGCTGCTCGGCAGCTTGGAGCGGCTGCTGCGGGGCACGGGCTGAGGTACATACGCTGGGCGCGGGAGTGGCGGCCGGTCCGACGGGCAGGAGCCGTCGGAGCGCCGGGCTCCGCTCCCGCGCAGGACGGAAGGACACGCACGTGAAGCTCGCTTTCTCCACCCTCGGAGTGCCGGGGATGCCGGTCGCCGACGTCGTGCGGCTCGCCGCCGAGCACGGTTACGCGGGGGTGGAGTTGCGCACGCACCCCGAGGAGCCGGTGCACACCGGGCTGACGCCCGCCGAACGGGCCGCCGTAGCCGAGGAGTTCGCGCGGGCCGGGGTCGAGGTCCTGGCCCTGGCCGGGTACGTACGGGTCGCCGCCGAGGGCGACGACGAGGCCGTGGTGGCCGAGCTGGCCGAGCTCGTGGAGCTGGCCCGCGACCTGGGGGCGGCCCACGTGCGCGTGTTCCCGGGCGGTGGTGACCGGGACCCCGCCGAGGCCGACGCGGC
>NZ_JBEXWB010000643.1:0-1785 GCF_040629645.1 Streptomyces sp. NPDC005899
ACGTCGGCGGCCGTGCACCGTCGCGGCCCCGCACCCCGCAGCGCGGTGAGGACGTCGACGACGACCTGCGCCACACCGCCCGAGCGCTCGTGCAGCCTGTCCACGGCCTCCGGTGAGCTGTCCTCACCGAGGGCCTCCGTCGCCGCCTGCCGCACCTGGTCCCGGGTCCAGGGCTCGACCCGGTGCCGCAGGACCACCAGCTCCGCCGGATAGCGCACCGGTGGCGCGCCCAGCGGCAGGCCGGGCTCCGCGACCTCTTCGGGCCGGTACGCCAGGGCGGCGGCGAGTCCCGGCCGGGGCTCCTCCAGCAGCCCCCGCAGCCAGGCGGCCTCCTGCCCGCCGGCGAGGTGGACGTCGTCGACCAGGAGCAGCACGGTCCCGCCGGCCGGGACCTCGGGCACCGGCCCGCCGCCGCCGCACGTCCACCACACGTGCGCCGCCGGCGGTTCGCCGGACGCGGCGAGCGCGCGAAGCAGCCGGGTCTTGCCGGTACCGGCCCTCCCCTCGACCAGGACCAGCGCCGGGCGGGCGCCGTCGCCGGCCAGCGTCCGTCGCAGCCGGGCTTCCCACGCCGCTTCACCTACCGTGACCACTTCCGCTCCCGTGCCGGCGTGTGACGCCGGAATCGGCGGCCGCACGCTCCCTCCCCGCCCGGGAGCGACGGAGTCGGTCCTCCGGGCGGACCCGCGACGGGGAGGAGTATGCCCCCGTCGCGGCCCTATGCGCACCCCGTACCGATATGCGGGCACCTGCCGTGGGACGGCACGGAAGCGGTCAGCCGGTCGCCCGGGCCGGGCGGACCTCGGCGTACACGGCCTCGACGAGCGCGGCTCCGGCGGGCTCGGCGACCCAGCGGACGGCGTCCGGCGGCCCGGTGGTCCGGTGGGCCTCCGGCACGGCGTCGGGAGGGAGCGTGAGCACGGCCCAGCACCGCTTTCCGGTGGCGGTGCGCTCGACGCCGTGCGTGTGGGAGTACGCGGCGACGAGGACGAGCCCCCGGCCGCCCTCGGCGCAGACGTCCGGCGGGATTTCCTGGTCGCGGGGGAGTTCGGGCGAGGTGTCGTGCACCTCGATGATCAGGCGGTCACCGTCCAGGTCGAGGCAGAGCGTCAGCCGGCCGCCCGCGTGGCGCACAGCGTTGGCCAGCAGTTCGGAGGCCACCAGGGCCGCCGCGGAGGCCGGCTCGGCACCGGGGGCGATCCTCCAGAAGCGCAGGGTGTCGCGGACGTGGTCACGGCCTCGGCGTACGGCCTGGGGTGTGGCGGGGAGGGAGAGGAACGACGTCCTGGCCCGCACGGTGGGTGGGTCTGCTCGATCGGGCATCACGCTGGTCCGGCCTTCGGCACTCGATGACGGTGACTGCGGCGCCGCAGCGGGCGGTCCGGGCGTACGTGACCGCCCAGCAGGCGCCGTTCTGCTCATGGCCTCGACGACCTCGGCGGTGAGAACGGATGAGACCGTGCGCGGGTCCGGAGGGCACCGGTCCCGCACCGGGAGGAGCCGTACGCGGCCCGGCCCGCCCGGGGTTTCGACGGGCCGGGTCACACGCATTGCCTGCCTGGTGCGCGTGCACCATCTCCGGCCGTTCGGCGCACCCGCTTGGGGGTGAGCGCGTCCGTTCGGGCCGGCAGTGAGAAACCTACGGACCGGAGCTCTGCGCGCCTATACGGAGCCGAGCCCCTACGGATACGTAAAAAATGGCGGCGCACGGCCTCGCCCGCACCCGCCGCACACAGCTGCGGAGGCGACCCGGACGTTCCGGCGCCGCCGCCCGGCGCGTCCCGC
>NZ_JBEXWB010000644.1:0-1777 GCF_040629645.1 Streptomyces sp. NPDC005899
GTGGTGACGACGGGCCCGCGGGAGTGGGGTACCGACGTCGGGCTGGAGGTGGCGGCGCGGGTCCCGGTGCCGTCGGTGTGCGCCCTGGTGGCGGTGGGGCGGGACGGGAGCGAGGAGACGGTGAGCACGTGGTCGGCGGGCGCGGACGACGGGCGGCGGGTGACGCTACGGGGAGGAGCGGCCCTGCGGATGGCGGACATCGACCACTTCGAGGTGCGCGCGGCGGGCGGCCGGTGGCTGGCGACGGTGACCCGCTCCGCTACTTGAGCAGCCGTGACATCCGGCGGTCGGCGAGAGGCTTGCCACCGGTCTGGCAGGTGGGGCAGTACTGCAGGGAGGAGTCGCTGAACGACACCTCAAGGACGGTGTCACCGCACACGGGGCAGGGCTGCCCGGCCCGGCCGTGGACGCGCATGCCGCTCTTCTTCTCCGCCTTGAGCTTTCCGGCCGCGACACCCCGGGAGCGTTCCACGGCCTCCCGCAGGGTGGTCCGCAGAGCGGTGTGGAGACGGGTGATGTCCTCGTCG
Source organism: Streptomyces sp. NPDC005899 (assembly GCF_040629645.1). Classification (NCBI taxonomy): domain Bacteria; kingdom Bacillati; phylum Actinomycetota; class Actinomycetes; order Kitasatosporales; family Streptomycetaceae; genus Streptomyces; species Streptomyces sp. NPDC005899. The sequence goes on from NZ_JBEXWB010000644.1 coordinate 528, forward strand.
TCGAGACGGGTGGTGAGCTTGAAGGGCGACATCTTCGCGACGTGCAGGATCTCGTCGCTGTACGCGTTGCCGACGCCCGCGATCAGCGACTGGTCCCTCAGGGCCCCCTTGACCTGCCGGCGCGCCCCGCCGAGGATCCGGGCGAGCGCCTCACGGTCGAAGGAGTCGGCCAGGGGATCCGGGCCGAGGCGGGCCACGCCGGGAATGTCCACCGGGTCGTGCACCAGGTGGACGGCGAGGCGCTTGGTGGTGCCCATCTCGGTCAGGTCGAAGCCGTCGCCTCCGGTGAGGACCGTACGCAGGGCCAGCGGCCCCTTGCCCGGCCGTGGCGGGGTCGCCGGGAAGCCGTCCTTCCACTGGAGCCAGCCGGCCCGGGCGAGGTGGACGACCAGGTGGAGGTCCGCGGCCGTGATGTCGAGGAACTTGCCGTGCCGGTCCACGGCGGTGACGGTGGTGCCCTGGAGCGCGGTGAGCGGCGGGTCGTACGTCTTCAGGACGCTGATCGCGAGGGGCAGGACGCGGGCGATCTCCTTGCCGACAAGGTGGTCGACGAGGAAGTCCCGCAGGGCTTCGACTTCCGGGAGTTCGGGCATGACACCAGCCTGCCGCAGCGCTCCGGCGAGTGCCTGCCGGGCCGCGCCGCCGGCGGGTCAGGCCGTGCGCAGCCCGTAGACGCGGCAGGCGGTCTCCGCGAGCACCGCCCGCCTCCCCTCCTCGCCGAGACGGCCGGTCAGCTCCCGTGCCGCGTCGACGACGACGGCGTACGGGGCGGCGGGCAGGCACACCGGCCAGTCCGAGCCGAACATCAGCCGGCTCGGCCCGAAGGCGTCGATCACCGTGTCGGCGTACGGGCGCAGGTCCTCCAGCGTCCAGGAGCGCGGGTCCGCCTCGGTGACCAGGCCGGAGAGTTTGCAGACGGTGTTGGGCAGGGCGGCCAGCGCCCGCAGGTCGTCGGCCCACGGATGCGTAAGGCGCCGCGCGACCGGGGGTTTGCCCGCGTGGTCGAGCACGAAGGCGAGCTGGGGCACGAGTGCCGCGGCCCGTGCCGCGACGGGGAGTTGGGCCGGCACCACGAGGAGGTCGTAGACGAGGCCGGCGTCGGCGACGGCCCGGAGTCCGCGGAGCACGTCCGGCCGCAGCAGCCACTCGGGGTCGGGTTCGCCCTGGACCTGGTGCCGGATGCCGACGAGCCGGTCGCCGCCGGGCAGGGCGCGCAGCCCGGCGAGGGCCTCGGCGACGTCCGGCGCGGT
>NZ_JBEXWB010000645.1:0-1747 GCF_040629645.1 Streptomyces sp. NPDC005899
GTCGGAGCGGCAGGCCGCCGGCACGGCAGCGGAGTGCAGCCCGCGCGCGCCGGAATCCCCGGCGCCCGGCCCGCGCCGGGGTGTTTCGTCCGGGCGGAGACCGCCGTTTCCCGGGAGCCGGATACCCTGGGGTACTCAATCCGTTCACCCCCGACCCTGAGGACCGACGAGCGCCGTGTTCGATACTCTCTCCGACCGCCTTGCCGCGACTTTCAAGAACCTCAGGGGCAAGGGCCGCTTGTCCGAGGCGGACATCGACGCCACGGCTCGCGAGATCCGTATCGCCCTGCTCGAGGCCGACGTCGCCCTGCCCGTGGTCCGCTCCTTCATCGCCAAGGTCAAGGAACGGGCCAGGGGCGCCGAGGTCTCCCAGGCGCTGAACCCGGCGCAGCAGATGATCAAGATCGTCAACGAGGAGCTCGTCGGCATCCTCGGCGGCGAGACCCGGCGGCTGAGGTTCGCCAAGAACCCGCCCACCGTGATCATGCTCGCGGGTCTGCAGGGTGCCGGTAAGACCACCCTCGCCGGAAAGCTCGGTCTCTGGCTCAAGAGCCAGGGCCACTCCCCGCTGCTCGTCGCCTGCGACCTCCAGCGTCCCAACGCCGTCAACCAGCTGAGCGTCGTGGCCGACCGCGCGGGTGTCGCGGTGTACGCGCCGGAGCCGGGCAACGGCGTCGGCGACCCCGTCGCGGTCGCCAAGGACTCCATCGAGTACGCCAAGGCCAAGGTCCACGACATCGTGATCGTCGACACCGCCGGCCGTCTCGGTATCGACGAGGAGCTGATGCGGCAGGCCGCGGACATCCGCGACGCGGTCAGCCCCGACGAGATCCTGTTCGTCGTCGACGCCATGATCGGCCAGGACGCGGTCAACACCGCCGAGGCATTCCGCGACGGTGTCGGCTTCGACGGCGTGGTGCTCTCCAAGCTCGACGGTGACGCCCGCGGTGGCGCCGCCCTCTCGATCGCCCACGTCACGGGCAAGCAGATCATGTTCGCGTCGAACGGTGAGAAGCTCGAGGACTTCGACGCCTTCCACCCCGACCGCATGGCCTCCCGCATCCTCGACATGGGTGACCTGCTCACCCTGATCGAGCAGGCGGAGAAGACGTTCAGCCAGGAAGAGGCCGCCAAGATGGCCTCCAAGCTGGCGTCGAGCAAGGGGAAGGACTTCACGCTCGACGACTTCCTGGCGCAGATGGAGCAGGTCAGGAAGATGGGCTCCATCTCCAAGCTGCTCGGCATGCTGCCCGGCATGGGCCAGATCAAGGACCAGATCAACAACATCGACGAGCGCGACGTGGACCGCACCGCCGCCATCATCAAGTCGATGACCCCGAAGGAACGCGCCGAGCCGACCATCATCAACGGCTCACGCCGGGCGCGCATCGCCAAGGGCTCCGGCGTCGACGTCTCCGCCGTGAAGAACCTCGTCGAGCGGTTCTTCGAGGCCCGCAAGATGATGTCGAAGATGGCCCAGGGCGGCGGAATGCCGGGAATGCCTGGGATGCCCGGCATGGGCGGTGGTCCCGGCCGCCAGAAGAAGCAGGTCAAGCAGGCCAAGGGCAAGCGCAAGAGCGGCAACCCCATGAAGCGCAAGGCGGAGGAGCAGGCCGCCGCGGCCCGCCGCGAGCAGGCGGCGCAGGGGGGCGCGCTCGGTCTTCCCGCCCCGGAGGACAAGAACTTCGAGCTGCCGGACGAGTTCAAGAAGTTCATGGGCTGACCGGGGCCGACCGGTCCGGGACAC
>NZ_JBEXWB010000646.1:0-1737 GCF_040629645.1 Streptomyces sp. NPDC005899
TGCGCCCGGGGGGGGGGGGGGGGGGGCGCGCGGCGCCCGGGCCGTCCCCCCCGCCCCGCCCCCCCGGGGCCCGCCCCCCCCCCCCCGGCCCCCCCGACCCGTCGACCCCGAAGCGCGAGCCGTGGCAGGGGCACTCCCAGGCCGTCTCCGCCTCGTTGAACGACACCAGGCATCCCAGGTGCGTGCACCGGGCGGAGACCACGGTCGCCGCACCCTCCGGGTCCCGGTAGACCGCACAGCGACGGCCCTTGACACGCACCACCGCCCCGGTGCCGGGGGCGATCTCCTCGACGGTGTCCACATGGGCGGTGCGCAACCGGTCCCCGGCGAAGTGCTTGGCCACCTCGAGCTGCTGGCCCAGGAACGCGGGCGCCTCACGCAGCGCGCTCTTGAGCCGGCGCGGGTCGTACAGCCCGGCCCAGGGGAGGGTGCCGCCGGTGATCAGGGCCGTGAGGAGCCGGCTCGCCAGCACCCCGCCGGTCATGCCCCAGCCGCCGAACCCCGTGGCCACGTACGTGTGGCGGGCACCGGCGTGGAGCGGGCCGACGAGCGGGACCGTGTCCGTCGGGTCGTTGTCCTGGGCCGCCCAGCGGTAGGCGGTGGCCTCGACGGGGAAGCGCTCGCGCATCCACGCGTCCAGCCTGAGGTAGCTCTCGGACGGGTTCCCCGTACCCGGCGTGAAGGACTCGCCGGTGATGACCAGGAGCCGCCGGCCCTCGTCCAGGGGCGTGGACCGCACCGACCGCTTGCCCTCGTCCTCGGTGATGTACATGCCCTTGGGCGCCAGGTCCGCGGCGATCGGCGCGGCCACCACCAGTTCCCGGCGCGTGGACAGGCGGGTGAACAGGAGCGCCCGGTCGAACACCGGGTAGTGCGTCGCGACGACGACGTCACCGGCCGTCACCGTCCGCCCCGCCTCGGTGGTGACCCGGCACGGGGTGCCCTCCGACAGGCCGGTGACCCGGCTGCGCTCGAAGACGCGGCCGCCCCGGCGCACCAGGTCGTCGGCCAGGGCCAGCAGGTACTTGCGGGGGTGGAACTGCGCCTGCCCGTCCAACCGGAGCGCGCCGGTGACCGGATACGGCAACCCCGTCTCCGTCCCGTACGTCACGGGCAGCCCGGCCTCGATCGCCGCGTGGGTCTCCGCCCGGAGCTTCTCGGCCGACGAGGGGGTGACGGCGTACGAGTAGGCGGCGGCGCGCTCGAAGTCGCAGGCGATGCCGAGCTCGTCGACGATGCCCGCCACGCGCTCCACCGCGTCCTGCTGCGAGGTCGCGTACAGGCGGGCGCCCTCGGCGCCCCTCGTCTTCTGCAGCTGGTCGTACACGAGCGAGTGCAGGGCCGAGATCTTCGCGGTGGTGTAACCGGTGACGCCCGCGGCGATCCGGTCCGCCTCCAGTACGGCGACGGTCCGGCCGGCCCGGGCGAGTTCCCAGGCGGTGCTCAGACCGGCGATACCACCACCCACCACGGCCACGTCCACCTCGATGTCCTCGGTCAGCGGACCGTGCGGGGCGGAGTCGGTGCTGTCCATCCAGAAGGACTCGTCGAGCCCGGGAAGTCGGCGCGGATCCGTCATGGCGTGCTCTCCCAAATCTCAGGTTGGCGAGCCTTGCGAGTGCCCGGCTCACGCCTCCGGCACACCTCATGCTTCACCGGCGGGCACGTGGCGCCCGCGCCCGTGCCCCGGCCGCCGGCCGGAATCACCCGCCCGGCCGATCCGGGCCCGGGCCCGCC
>NZ_JBEXWB010000647.1:0-1705 GCF_040629645.1 Streptomyces sp. NPDC005899
CGCCCCCTCGAACCAGGTGATCTCGATCTGCGCTCCCGGGTGGAACAGCGCCCGGAGCCTGTCCCATCGGCCCAGGTCTCGGTGGATCCAGCCTGAGGTCGCGGCGCCCCGCGGGGGCATGATGGACGGGTGCGACTCGAACCGATCACCTGGGAACGGCTGGCCCACTCCCTGGCCGAGCACGCCGACGGCCTCCGACCGGCCGACGGCGGTCCCTGGCTCAAGGTCGGTGTCGACGGCGCCCCGGCCGCCCGCCCCGGAGACCAGGCCGCCCGCGTCGCCGAAGCGTTGCGCTCGCGCGGCCGTGCCGTACTCACCGTCTCCACCGGCGGCTTCCTGCGCCCGGCCAGTCTGCGCTTCGAGTACGGCAGGAAGGACCCCGACTCGTACGCCGACAGCTGGTTCGACACCGGAGCCCTGTGGCGCGAGGTGTTCCGCCCCTTGGAACCCGGCGGCAGCGGCCGGGTGCTGCCCGACCTCTGGGACCCCGTGACGGACCGGGCGACCCGGAGCCCCTACCGCACGCTGCCGGAGGGCGGGGTGCTGATCCTGCACGGCCCGCTGCTCCTCGGGCACTGGTTCCCCTTCGACCTCAGTGTCCATATCGGCCTCTCGCCGGGTGCGTTGCGGCGGCGCACCGAGGAGGACGACCGGTGGACGCTGCCCGCCTTCGCGCGGTACGAGGACGAGGTGGAGCCCGCCGTCCGCGCCGATGTGGCCGTCCGCGCCGACGACCCGAACCACCCGGCGTGGACCGGGCTGGGCGCCTGAAAGCCCGTGCGGACCGGTGCGGCAGGGCCGCCCCACCCGGCCGGCCGGTCGCACCCCGACGCGCACCCTCCGCCGCGCTCTCCGAAGTGCCCGCCGGCACAGCGGGCCCGGCCGGTTCCGGGCGGATCCCCGCAGGGCACGGCCCCCCGGCACCGGGACCGGCCGCCAGGGAGCAGTCAGGGGCGGGGCCCTGGACGGCCGCCGGTCCGGGTGACCGCCTCGGACCCCGCCCGGCAGCCCGCCGCGGCGGCCTCCGCCTCGTCCGCCCCCGCCATCAGGGCCGCGAGGAAGCCGCCGGTGAAGGCGTCCCCCGCACCCGTCGAGTCCACCGGGACACGGACCTCGGGCGCGGGCACGCGGGCGGTCACCGCGCCTTCGGCCGCGAGCAGGACACCCCGGTCGCCGAGGGTCACGGCGACCAGGCCGGCGTGGCGGCTCAGTTCGGCGGCGGCGTCGGCCGGGTCGGGCAGCCCCGTCAGCTGCCGGGCCTCGTCCGCGTTGGGCACGAGCAGGTCCACACCCGCGACCAGGTCGAGGAAGGACACCGTCCCCAACTCGGTGAGGAAGCCCGTCGAAGCGGGGTCCACGCTCACCGGGACACCGCGCCGGCGGGCCTCCCCGACGGCCAGGAGAGCCGTGGCCCTGCTCGTCGGCGCGAAGAGGAGGTAGCCGGACACGTGGAGCCGGGCCACGCCGTCGAGCAGCGACGCCGACCAGTCGCCGGGGGCCAGCCGCAGGACGGCCCCGCCGTCGGTGAGGAAGGTGCGCTCCGAGGACGGGTCGACCAGGGCCACCACGGTGCCGGTCGGCACCTCCTCGTCCACGGCCAGCAGCGGGCGCACGCCCGCCCGGCGCAGCACGTCCGCGTGCCAGGCCGCGGAGTCGGCGCCGGCCCGCGCGAGCAGCCGTACGTCACGGCACCCCGAACGGGCGG
>NZ_JBEXWB010000648.1:0-1704 GCF_040629645.1 Streptomyces sp. NPDC005899
CGCCATGCCGGTCCCGTAACAGCGCTTCGTCAGCAAAGGGGCACGGGTGATGCACACCCGCAGCGAGCCTGCGGAACGGGAGCCGGACACCTCTGCCCGACCGCCCCTCCTCCGCGAGTTCCTCCTGGTCGCAGGACTCTTCCTCGCCTACAAGTTCGGCCGCCGGGCCGCCGACGGCCACGTCGAGGAGGCGTTCCGCAACGCCGGGCACGTCTGGGACCTCGAAAGGACCCTCCAGCTCCCCGGCGAAGGGGCCGTGCAGGACCTGCTCCTGCACGGCCACACCCTCGTCCAGGCGGCCAACACCTACTACGCGAGCGTCCACTTCCCGGCCACGCTCCTCTTCCTGGTCTGGCTCTACCGGCGCCACCCGCGCCATTACGTGTGGTCGCGCCGCGTACTCACCGCCCTCACCGGGGCCGCGCTCGCCCTGCACCTGCTCTTCCCGCTCGCGCCACCACGCCTGCTGCACGCGACGGGCCTCGTCGACACCGGCCAGGTGTACGGCCCGACGGTCTACGGGGCCACCCCGTCCACCGACTCGATGGCCAACCAGTTCGCCGCGATGCCCTCCCTGCACTTCGGCTGGGCCCTGACCGTCGCCGTCGGGCTGATCGTCGCCACCCGTTCGCGGTGGCGTGCCCTGTGGCTGCTGCACCCCCTGATCACGCTGCTCGTGATCGTGGGCACGGCCAACCACTACTGGCTCGACGCGATCGTGGTCTCCGCGCTGCTGTCGATCGCCTACGCCGCGCTTCCGCTGCCCCGCCCGGCGGGCACCCCGGCGCGCCTGACGTGGCCGGCCGTGCCGACGGCACTGCCGGTGCCCGTCCACGCCTCCTTCGGCCCCCACCCGGCCCCCGGTTACGCACGAAGCGGAGCGGGCCGGTGAACGCCACCCTGGTAGCCGTCCTGCTCTCCCTCGTCTCCGCGGGCGCCTACGCGGCGGCCGCGGTGGCGCAGGCCCGGCTGGCGGGGCGGACGGAAGCGTCGGGCGGGGTGCTGCGCATGCTCCGCCGCGGGGCCTGGTGGTCGGCGGTCGCCCTCAACGCGGGCGGAGCGCTGCTGCACGTGGCGGCCCTGAAGTACGGACCGCTCACCCTCGTCCAGCCGCTCGGCGCGCTCACCCTCGTGGCGGCCGTCCCCCTCGGGGCACGCGCCGCGGGACGCCGGGTCAGCGCCACGGAATGGCGCGGCACGGTCCTCACCCTCGTCGGCCTCGGCACGCTGCTCCTCACGGCGGGCGGCTCCGCGCCGCACGACACCCTCACCCTGACCGAGGCCCTCGGCGTCGGCGCGGTGACCATGGCGCTCGTGGCCTGCCTCAGCCGCCCCGGCACACGCCCCGGACTCCGGCACGCCGCGGCTTCGGGCATCACCTCCGGTGTGGCCTCCGCGCTCACGCAGACGCTGACGGTCGCCACCACCGACCACACCGGCCCCCTGCTCAGCTGGCGGCTCGTGACCGTGGCACTGCTCGTCTCCCTCTTCGCCATGGGGGGCCTGCTGCTCTCCCAGACGGCGTACCGCGGCGGCCTGGGAGCTCCGCTCGCCGTCGTCACCCTGGCGAACCCGGTCGCGGCCGCCGTGATCGGCCTCGTGCTGCTCGGTGAGCGCCTGCAGGGCGGGGCGACGGGCCTGCTCCCGGCGATCGCCGGAGCGGTGGCCGCCGGCCGGGGCGTCATGCTGCTCAGCCGCGCCCAG
>NZ_JBEXWB010000649.1:0-1702 GCF_040629645.1 Streptomyces sp. NPDC005899
GCCGGCACCGTCCCCGGCTAGCGGAGCGTCTCTTCCCTCGTGACGCCGTCCGGGCCGAAATCGCCGGCGAGGGCGGCGGCGATCCGCAGATGCGGGGCCGCCTCCGCGCTTCTGCCCTGCCGCTCGAGGGTGCGCCCCAGCATGAGCTGTGCGTAGGCCTCGACCGGATCGCGCCGCAGGACCTCCCTCAGTTCGGCCTCGGCCTTCACGAGCCGAGCCGAGTGGTAGTAGGACCGCGCCAGGAGCAGTCGCGGAGCGACCTGCTCCGGTACCTCCTCCACCAGTCCGCCCAGGATGCGCGCAGCGGTCAGGTACTCCTTCGCCTCGAAGAACATGTGCGCCCTGTCCCAGCGGTCGGCCGGGCTCCCGAACTCGTAGTAGGTCTCGCTCATCCCGCTCACTTCTCCTCGCGCCGCGACGGATCCGACGGAGCGGTCAACCGGCGGGTATAGTTGAATATTCCACTAAATCTCGCGGAGGTTCTCCGCTCCGCGTCCGTCCGCCCGGGAATAGGTTGAGCGCCATGAGCAATCTCGATCGTCAAGCCGCCCCCTCCGTCTGCGGCGGCCGGGGTTTCGTCGTCGCCGAACCGGTGCGGGAACTCCTCACGCCCCGCCAGGTCCAGCTCGGCAAGTCCACCGAAGTGCGCAGGCTCCTGCCCAATCTCGGGCGTCGCATGGTCGGAGCCTGGGCCTTCGTGGACCACTACGGCCCCGACGACATCGCCGACGAGCCCGGCATGCAGGTGCCGCCGCATCCTCACATGGGCCTGCAGACGGTCAGCTGGCTCCACGACGGCGAGGTCCTCCACCGGGACAGCCTGGGCAGCCTTCGAACGATCCGGCCGCGGGAACTCGGCCTCATGACCTCGGGCCGTGCCATCAGCCACTCGGAGGAGAGCCCGAAGCCGCACGCCCGCCTCCTCCACGGCGCCCAGCTGTGGGTGGCCCTCCCCGACGCCCACCGGAACGTGGAACCGCACTTCCAGCACCACACGGACCTGCCCCGGGTCACGGCACCCGGCATCGAGGCCACCGTGATCCTCGGCGAACTCGACGGCGCGGCATCGCCCGGCACCGCCTACACCCCCATCGTCGGAGCTGACCTGTCCCTGGCCCGCGGTGCCGAGGCCCGGCTGCCCCTCGACCCCGACTTCGAGTACGCGGTGCTGTCGATGTCCGGGGAGGCCGACGTCGACGGCGTCCCCGTGCTTCCCGGGTCCATGCTCTACCTCGGTTGCGGTCGCACCGAACTGCCCCTGCGGGCCGGCTCGGACGCGGGGCTGATGCTGCTCGGCGGCGAGCCGTTCGAGGAGGAGATCGTCATGTGGTGGAACTTCGTGGGAAGGACCCAGGACGACATCACGCAGGCTCGCGAGGACTGGATGAAGAGCGACCGCTTCGGCACCGTACGCGGCTACGACGGCCCGCCGATCCCGGCGCCGACTCTCCCCGACATGGCTCTGAAGCCCCGTGGACGTGTGCGCTGACCTGCGATTCCGCGCTTACGAGGGTCCCGCGCGCTTCTCGTGGGCGAGGTCTGTGTATCAAGGGGCGCAAGCTGGACGGGACTGGACCGGAGCGTGATTGCCGCCGGGCGGGATGTTCCCGTCCGCGCCGGCACCGACGGGGGCGGCGCCGAACCCGCGCCGGTGGCGGGTGAGTCGGCCGAGCTGCGCGAGGCCCGCAAGCGCATCCGGCTC
>NZ_JBEXWB010000650.1:0-1696 GCF_040629645.1 Streptomyces sp. NPDC005899
CCGCCCGCCCCCCGGCCCCCGCGGCGCGGCGCCGCCCGGGCTCAGGCGGGCTCAGCCGGCGAGGAGCCGGTCCGCGACCCGGCGTGCCGCCCCGCCGTCGTCGAGGTCGCAGAACGTCCGCCGGAAGGCCTCGTACGCGCCCGGGTGGGCGTCCCCCCACGCCCCGGGTGATCGCAGGGCCCGCGCGAGGCCGTCCGCGGTGGCGATGAGGGGCCCGGGGGCGAGGGCCTCGAAGTCGAGGCAGAAACCCCGCACGGTGTCGCGGTAGTGCTCCAGGTCGTAGGTGTGGAACAGCATCGGACGGCCGGTGTGGGCGAAGTCGAACACCAGGCCCGAGTAGTCGGTGACGAGCACGTCGGCGATCAGGAGCAGCTCGGTGGGGTCCGGATGCGCCGAGACGTCGATCAGGCCGGGGCCCGGCACCACGCTGCCGGTGACCCGCGGGTGCCTGCGGACGAGCAGCGTCGTGCGGTCGTCGAGCTCCCGGAGCAGGGCGCCCGGATCGAGGGCGTCCTCCCACCGGTACAGCCGGGACGCGCTGCCCGGTGTGCTGCCCGGCGGGTGGGCCAGGTGGTCGCGGTACGTCGGCGCGTACAGCACCGTACGGTGCCCGCCCGGAACGCCCAGCCCGCGGCGCACCCGCTCCGCCGTCCTGTCGCGGCCGGGCGCGTGGAGCAGGTCGGTGGCGGGTGAGCCCGCCTCCAGCACCTCGCCGCCGTAGGCCAGGGCGCGGCGCAGATGCGGGGTGGCGAAGCGGCTGGGGGAGACCAGGACCGACCACTGGGCCGAGCGGTGCGCCAGCGTGGCCAGGTCCTGGTGGTCGGCGTACAGGGAGTCGGCGAGGTCCAGACCGAAGCGGCCGAGCGGTGAACCGTGCCAGGTCTGGAGGACCGTCTGGCCCGGGCGCCGCTCGAACCACGCGGGCAGCGTCCCGGCGGCGACGACCCGGCGGGCGCGGGCCAGCGCCTCGTACCAGGCGGTGCTGTACGCCACCACGGGCACGGCGGCCGCCGGGACCTGGGCGGCGGAGCCCGCCGATCCGTCGGTCACCCACAGGTGCTCGGCCCCGGTGCCGCGGCGCACGAGTTCGGCGTGGACCGCCCGTGGCGAGCCCCCTCCCGTGGGGAGCCCGGCGTCCAGGCCCGTGTAGAGGACGGCCTCCCGGAGCGGAAGCCGGCGCCGCGCCGGATAGTGGGCCGTACGGAGCAGGCCCTGCCGGTACGCGCCCCGCTCGGCGTCGCCGAGCGCCGGATCCGCGTGCAACGTCAGCCGGTCGCCGTGCCGGCGGTCGACGCGGAAGGCGGCCCCCTCGGGGTGGGCGGGCAGGCGTGCGGCGAGGGCCCCTGTCACCCGTACGGGCAGTCCGTCCAGGAGGACCTCCCACTCACCGTGGCGGGGCGGGGGAGCGAGCAGGGCGGCGAACCGGGCCGCCTCCCGCTCCAGGGGGAGGGACACCGTGTCACCCAGGGTGCCGTGCCGCAGGACGAGTGCACCGGGTGTGCCGTCCGGCGCCTCCGCCCGGGCTCCCGCGAACACCCCTTCGATGCGCAGCGCTCCCCCCGGTGCGGGTGCGGCGTGGTCGGCGAACGGACGGCCGGCCACCTCGAGCACCAGGGCGCCCGCCGCGTCCGCCAGGGCCTGCTGGGGCAGGCCGGGGGCTGCGGCGAGCGGGACCCGGTCCCCGCCTGTCACGAGT
>NZ_JBEXWB010000652.1:0-1692 GCF_040629645.1 Streptomyces sp. NPDC005899
GGGGTGGGGGGGTGGCCTTGGTTCCCCCTCGGGGGGGGGGGGGGGGGGGGGGGGGGGGGGGGGGGGGGGGGGGGGGGGCCGGCGGGCGGGGGGGGTCGCCCACGGGCCGCCCGCCGGGAGTGGGGCGCCGGTCAGGAGACGGCGGCCCAGATGGCGTTGGCGTCCGCGACGACGGTCGACGGGGTGAACGAGGTGGGCAGCGAGGTCAGGCCGGTGGCGGCGAGCCGGGCGTGCCGGACGAAGGCGCCGGGCATCCGGGCGCTGCCGCCCGGGTTGTTGCCGACGCTGGCGCCCACCATGAAGGCGGGGCCGTTGGTCTTCGGGTCGGGGCCGTTGACCAGCAGCGCCACCCAGTAGTTGCCGGCCGCGGCGGCGTAGGCCGTCGTCAGCTTCAGGACGAAGGTGGTGCCCTCGGTCTTGGTGATCAGCTTGTCGAGGGTGCCGGTGACACCGACCCGGGTCCCGGCGCTGGTGTAGAGGCCGGCGTACGAGGTGGCGGCGAGACCGCTCCCCGCGAATCCGGGCACGTAGAAGACGACGTTGGTGATGGTCGCCGCGCTGGTCAGGGGTACGCCGATGAGGTAGACGGTGCCGTTGATGCAGTACTGCGGGCTGGTCACCGAGGACGCCGCCGGGTCGAAGGCCCAGGCCTTGAACCCGACCGAGGCCGGTGTCCAGGTACCGGAGGCGGCCACCGTGTCCACGTAGGAGCGGCGCACGAGCTGGTTGGCGTTGGCCGGGTCGGCGGAGACGGTGGGCACGGTGGAGAACGTCTTGGCCCCGTCGACGGTCTGGGCTCCGGTGAGCAGCACGGCCTGGTCGGCGGAGACCGCGCCGAGGTCGCCCGAGGTCAGCTTCACGGCACCGGTCTGGCCGTTCACGGACGTGACGGGCGCGGCGCCGATCGCCAGGTACCGGGCGTCGGCGGTGGCGGGGGTGAGCGCGCCCAGATCGGCCGCCGCGAGGGTGATGGCGCCGGTCTTTCCGTTGACGGACGTGACGCCCTGACCGGTTCCGTTCGGGAGCTGCGCGAGCGGCACCTTACCCACGGCGTCGAGCTGGGCGATCCCGCCCGCCCGGCCCACGGCGGAGGTGGCGACGGCGCCGACGTCGGCGGCGGCCAGGATGATGTCGGTCTCGGTGCGCCCGTTGACGGAGCGGACCGGACCGGCCGGGCCCTGCGGCCCCGGTGCGCCCTGCGGGCCCGCGGGACCGGGCACGCTCACGTACTGCGCTCCCGCCGGATCGGCGGGGGCGATGTCGGCGAGGTCCATCTCGGTGACGGCGGCGGGCAGGGCGATGCGGTAGGAGCGGTTGCGGCCGACGCCGGCGATCCGCTCGGTGACGGCGTACGTCCAGCCGAACGGGTTCCAGCCCTCGGCGTCGGTGGCCGGGAGGATGACGTCGATCCGCCCCTCGGAGTCGAGGGTGGCGACGGTCGGGCCGCCGACGAAGAGGTCGGTCTCCGCGTGGGTGAGCAGCGCCGGCGGCTTGAACTCGACGCTCCCGCTCAGGGGGCGGCCGTCGAGGGAGAGGTAGTGGGCGGTGAGCCGTACGGTGGGGATGGATTCGGGCAGCACGGGAACTCCGTTGGTGGCAGAGGGTCGGGGAAGAAGGAGGCCCGGCCGCCGCCCGGTCGGGCGACCTCCCAGCCGCGCTTGGGCGTGTACGTCCACTTGGCCTACACGGGGA
>NZ_JBEXWB010000653.1:0-1656 GCF_040629645.1 Streptomyces sp. NPDC005899
TCCGTGTCCGGCGCGGTGCAGCTGAGCCCGAGGAGACCGCGCGCGTCGCCCGCGCGGACGCCCCTCCTACGCGGACGAGCTCTCCCCGCGGGAGAGGGAGGTCGGTGAACTGGCGGCCGGCGGCCTGACCAACCGGGAGATCGCGGCGACGCTGCACCTGTCGCACCGCACGGTGGAGCAGCACATCGCCAGCGCCATGCGCAAACTGCGGACCACGTCCCGCACGAGCCTGACGGCCCCTCGGAGCAGCCCCGCACCCCTCGGCGGGGAGGGGGAGTGAGGCATCCGGGGGCCCGCCGCGGCTGCGGACCGGCGGGTTCCCGCGGGTGCCGGGGCGGGACGGCCCGCGGCCGTCCCGTCGCCTTCTGCGAAGGTACGGCGGTACGGGTCGGGCGGCACCGGTTCCCTGACACTGTCGCGGAGCGGTTCCACAGTCAGGAAGGAGGACGCCGATGGCGGACGAGACGGTCGGCATCGTCGGCGCGGGCATCGTGGGCCTGGCGACGGGCCGGGAGATCGCCCTGAGCCGTCCGGGCACCCGGGTCGTGGTGTTCGAGAAGGAGGACCGGGTGGCGGCCCACCAGACCGGCCACAACTCCGGCGTGGTGCACGCCGGCATCTACTATCCGCCGCAGAGCCTGAAGGCCCGCCTCTGCGTGCGGGGCGTCTCCCTGCTGCGCGAGTACTGCCGGGACCGGGCCCTCCCCTACCAGGAGGTCGGCAAGCTCGTCGTCGCCGTGCGCGAGGAGGAACTGGGCCGCATGAACGCGCTCCACGAGCGGGCCCGCGACAACCACGTGCCGGACCTGCGAAGGATCTCCAGGCAGGAGATCCGGGAGATCGAGCCGCACGCGGGCGGCATCGCGGCGCTGCACTCCCCCCGCACCGCGATCACCGACTACGCGGCGATCGCCCGGCGGTTCGCGCAGGACATCGTGTCGAGCGGCGGCGAGGTGCGGCTGGGCTTCGCGGTGTCCTCCCTGACACGGGTGGCCGGCGGCATCGACGTGGCCTCCGCGGGCGAGCGGCTCCGGGTCGACCGGCTGATCCTGTGCGCGGGGCTCCAGTCGGACTCCGTGGCCCGTCTCGCCCGGGACACGCAGGAGCCGCGGATCGTGCCCTTCCGGGGTGAGTACATGCTGCTCAGGCCGGACAGGACCGGCCTGGTGCGCGGATTGGTCTACCCTGTGCCCGACCCCCGCTACCCCTTCCTGGGCGTGCACTTCACGCCCCGGGTGGACGGCTCGGTCGAGGTCGGCCCGAACGCGGTCCTGGCGCTCGCCAAGGAGGGTTACGGACTGTCCGACGTGTCCGTGAGGGACCTCGCGCGGCTCGCCGTCTACCCGGGTACCTGGCGAATGGCCGCCCGGCACTGGAGGACGGGCGTCAAGGAGTACCGCGCGTCGCTGTCCACCCGGGCGTTCATGAGGGCGGCCGCCGACTACGTGCCGGGCGTCGGCGCCTCGGACGTGGTCCGTGGCGGCGCCGGCGTACGGGCCCAGGCGCTCGACCGCGACGGCTCGCTGGTCGACGACTTCCGCATCCACCGCATGGGCCGGGTCACCGCCGTACGCAACGCCCCCTCGCCCGCCGCCACCGCTTCCATGGCGATCGCCGAGTACATCCGGGACGCCGTGTTCGCCGGCGAGGCCGGCT
>NZ_JBEXWB010000654.1:0-1653 GCF_040629645.1 Streptomyces sp. NPDC005899
GGGCAGGCCGGCCGTCCCACGGCGCCCGCCGTCGTCCCGGGGCCCGGCCGGGTGCGTGGGCGCGGGGTGCGGTAACGCGGGAGCGGGGTGCGGTAACGCGGATGCGGTGTCCTGGAACGTGGACGAGGGGTCCGGGAAGGTGGGCGCGGAGTGCGGGAGTGTCCCGCCGGGCTCCGGGACGCGGGAGTCGCTGCCCGCCGGGTACCCGAGCTCCGGTCCGGCGCTCCCCAACGCTCCCAGCCGGCTGCGCAGTTCCGCGCAGCGGGCCGTCGCCCGGGTGTGGTCGTCCCATGCCCGCGCACGGGCCTCCGGTGTCATGGCCTCGGCCGGCGCCTCTCCGGGGCCGGCCGAACGCAGGCGCCGTTCCGCGTACGCCTGTTCGCGGACCATGAGCGCCAACCGGTCGACGAGGGCCTGCCGTCCGCCCGGGCGCCCGTCGTACGCGCGCACCGACGCGGCGTACAGGGCGGCCACCCGCTCGGACTCCTGCGCGGCGTACGGGGTGCCGCACAGCACCGCCAGGTCCTGGAGCAGGGACGCGACGACGTCCCAGGGCGGGATCTCCGTGCCGTCGAAACAGGCGCGCATGCCGTGCGGATCACGTGCGCAGAAAACGCCGTACCACCCCTGTCCGGGATCGAGCCGGGTGGCCAGTCCCCTCAGGTGGCGCGCGAACTCCCCTACCGCGTCTGCTTGCTGTTGCACCGTCACCGCCGCCTTCGCCGGCTCGACGACTGGAGCGTTCCAGTCCGCAGGCATTCGACCGCAGGCGTGTTACGGACGGGCTACGCACCCTTTTCCACGGTGAGGCGTTCGAGGCACGCCTCGCCCACACGCGTACTCAGAAGGTGACGGCGATCCCCGTGTGGGGCCGCCTGCCGAGCCGCACCAGGGCGGCGGGCCGGTCCACGAGCCAGAACTTCCAGCCGTACTTGCGGGCGAGCACCGCGCGGACCGCGGCGGTCCCCTCCTCGTCGAGCAGCCGGGCCGTGCCCTCGGCGCTCGGCGCGCCGTCGGCGATCCTGCCGCGGACGTCGCAGACGGTCACGCGCACCCGGCCGTCGCGGCGCAGCCGCTTGACCTTCCCGGCGTCGGACCGCGTCCAGACGTACAGCACGCCGTCCCGCGCGCCCGCCCAGACGGGGGTGGCCACGGGGGTCCCGTCCTTCCGGTAGGTGGTCAGACTGACGTACTCACTGCGGGCGAAGTCCTGGAGGGTCACGGACCCGACCCTACTGGCGCCTATGCGGTGAGCGGCAGCGCTGCCGGCGATCCGGCCACGGGCGCGAGGGCCCGTTCGGGCAGGGACGTGAGGGCCGGGCCGGGCGCGCAGTGGACGAGCAGCTCGTCCATCGACAGCCCGAGCGCTCCCGCCAGGGCGGCCACCGTGAAGAACGCGGGGGTGGGTGCCCGGCCCGTCTCGATCTTGCGGAGGGTTTCGGGGGAGATTCCCGCGCTCGCCGCGACCTCGACCATGCTGCGTCCGCCGCGCGCCTGGCGCAGCAGCGCGCCCAGCCGCTCACCGCGACGGTGCTCCTCGGGGGTCAGGGGGGTCCGTACCATGCCGTCATTCTAATACCACCCGCGCGGGGCGGGGTGATGGGCACACGGTGCGGCGGAGGCGGGCACGTCCGGCCGGCGTGGCGGCCCCGG
>NZ_JBEXWB010000655.1:0-1648 GCF_040629645.1 Streptomyces sp. NPDC005899
TGTGCCAGAGGACGGGCTCTCCCACGGCCAGGTCCACCGGCGGCCGGCCCGCGCCGTGCGGGGCGCGGCGGGCGGTGGCGACGGCCAGCACGGCGTACCGCCCGTGCACCGGGAGTCCGAGCATCGCCGCCGCGTCGGGCAGGTCCGCGATGCGGGCGGTGCCGTCCAGCAGGGCCGCCGTCATCAGGCGCTGCTGGTTCTCGCGGCGCCAGACCAGGCGCCGTTCGGCCTGCCGGTAGGCCTCGGCCACCACCCCGCAGTGCTCGTCGACGAAGTTCCAGACGTCCGCGGCGACATGGACGAGCAGCCGGATGTCCTCGGGGTGGCGCCGGGCGGTCTCGTCGACCAGGTCCTGCCACACCATCGCCCCGCCCATCCGGAAGGCGTGCATGACGGCGTCGAGGGGTACGCCCTGCTCGGCGCGGGTCTCACCGATCCACCGGGAGGTGCGGTGGGCGGCGTCGCGGTACTCCCGGGGCTGGACCAGCGAGGCGACGTTGTGCCGCAGCGAGTGGTGGACCTCCTGCCAGATCTCGGCGGGTTCGTTCTCGATCGCCGTGCGGTAGGCGGGTTCCTGTTCCCGCAGGGCCTCCACGAGCCGGTCCGTGAGTTCCGGGAGGGCCTCCAGCAGCACGCGGGCCGCCCGGTGCAGCACGGCGACGGCCTCACGGTCGGCCAGCGACCTGAAGCGGTGCGGCACCGGCGCGACGGGCGGCGGCCCGTGCAGCGCCCTGATCCGTGAACGTACGACCTGCGGCATGGCGGCCTCCACCGGGAATCGGCCGGCTCCGGACACTCCGGCCCGGTGTGTGCCCGGCCCGGCGTCGGGCAGGCGCACACCGAATGATCCTGACGACCGCAGAATGGCATACCGCCCGGTCGGTACCTAGGGGTCTGCGCGGTTTCTCTCATCACGGTCCTGCAACCTCCCCCTCACGCGCCGGAGTCCGGCCCCGGCGCGCACGACGTGGCGGGCACCCCTACCGGTCCAGGAGCCGGGCGAGCTCGGTACGGGACCGGACGCCCAGCGCGGCGAAGACGTTGCGCAGATGGTGGTCGACGGTCCGCGGGCTCACCGAGAGCCGCACGGCCACCTCCCGGTTGGTCGCGCCCTCCGCCACGCAGCGGGCGATCCGCTGCTGCTGCGGGGTCAGCCCGGCCAGCGGCCCCCCGGCCCCCTGGTCCGGCACGTCCACCGCCTCCCCGGCCGCCCGCAGTTCCCCGCCCGCCCGCTCGGCCCAGGCGCGGGCGGAGCAGCGTTCGAAGGCGACGAGGGCGTCACGCAGCGGGCCGCGGGCCTCCCTCGTGCGGCGCCTGCGGCGCAGGGACTGGCCGTGGAGCAACTGGGTGCGGGCACGCTCGAAGTCGCCCCCGGCCCGGTCGTGCCGGGCCAGGGCGTCCTCGTACCACGCCGCGGCCTCCTCGGGGGGTGCCAGCAGGGCCCGGCAGCGGGCCAGCTGGGCGGGCACCTGCGGGTCGGTGGTCCGGGCGCTCCACAGCGCGAACTCCTCGACGGCCCGCGACAGAACGGCCGCGTCACCGTCGGCACGGCCGGAGAGGACGGCCGCCTCCACGAAACAGGGCACGGCCAGCAGCCGGGTCGCGAAGTGCCCCGTCCTCGGTCCGGGCCTGACGAGCGGTCCGAGCC
>NZ_JBEXWB010000656.1:0-1642 GCF_040629645.1 Streptomyces sp. NPDC005899
GGCCGTCACTCCCGAGGGGGAGGGACGGCCCGTCACCGTATCCGGGTGCGGCGGTGCGCCCGCGACCGGGCACGGAGGTGTCCGGTGCGTGTGCGCCACGCGCTTGTGAATCAGAGAACGCGGACGGCGCCCGACGGCGGGTCGTAGTCGAGGGACTTCTGGACCACACCGGTCGAGGAGTTCTGCGCGCCGACGAACTGGCCGCCGCCCACGTAGATCCCGACGTGGTACGCGCTGCCCGCACCGCCCCAGTACAGGATGTCGCCGGGCTGCAGGTTGCTGAGCGAGACCTGGGTACCGGCGGTCGACTGGCTCTGCGAGACGCGCGGCAGGTCGACGCCCACCGTGCGGAACGCGGCCTGGACCAGGCCGGAGCAGTCCCAGGAGTTGGGGCCGGTGCCGCCGGAGACGTACGCGTCCCCGATCTGCGACTGCGCGAACGCGACGACGGACGCCGCCGAGCCCGTGGCGTTCGAGGAGTACGTCGACGCGGAGGAAACGGAGGAGCCGGATGAGCTGGATGAGCCGGAGGAGCCCGAGGAGGCGCTGAGCGTCGTGCGCTCGGCGCTGCGGGAGGCGCGCTCGGCGGCCTCCGCCTTCTCCTTGGCGGCCGCCTCGGCCTTCTTCTCGGCCTCGGCCTTGCGGACCGCCTCGGCCTTGGCCTTCTTGGCGGTCTTCGCGGCGTCGGCCGCCGCGGCGTCCTCGTGCGCCTGTGTCTCGAGGTCGAGAGCGACCTGCTGTGTGGCCTGCGCGGACGCGGCGACGGTGGTGGAGAACCCGGCCGTGATGGTGGGCATCTCGATGGTCTGGGTCACCGGCTCGGCCTGGGCCGGACCGGCGGCGCCTGCGACCGCGATGGTGCTGAGGACGCCACCGGCAACTCCTGCCCGCAGCGCCGTCTTCGAGGCACTCTGGCGGGGCTTCCGGTGGCTGGGTATGTGAGCGGTGTGGGACATGGGTACTAGCGCTATCAGGGCTGTAGGGGTCTCATCAAGAAACGTGTGTTGCGACACAGTTACGTTCGGAATCTATGAATCCGCTTGTCGAGCGCCCTTATTGACGCCCTAACGGGCAAAACGGACTCGCTGCATCGTTGGCGTGAACTCGGGTTTTCAGCAATACGCCCGAATTGCCCGCCGCTTACCATCCGTTCACACGCTTGGCCAAGCCCGCTTTAATCTCCGCACATGTGGAGTGACGCAGGTCACAGGATGCGTCCGCCGGAAGAGGCAACCGCGCGCCTGCGGCAGCGGGTGAGGGCCGGTGCGGCTCGCTTCCTGTCACGCTGTGACCTATTGGCGAGTCATGCCCCTTTTGCGCGTGACGCTTTCGGTGGGGGCGCCGTCGCGGAGGGGGCGGGTGCCCGGTGCGGCCGTCGGTGAGTCGTCTGCCGTCTGTCGCCTCCGGCCGGTCGCCTGCTCCCCGGATCCTCGGAACCGCCGGAGGTGTCGGGCTCGGTGGGAGGGGCAACCCGCCCGGGGGCCGGTGGGCCCACGTCGTCACCCGCCCTCCGGGGGGCCGCCGGGCTCGTGTCGCGCCCCACCCCGGGCCCGGCCGCCCGCCGCACTCATCCCGCACAAGCCCCGCTCGGCGTCCGGCCGCTTGTGCCCGGGTCCGTCCGCCGGCCAGTGGCGCCCGCCTC
>NZ_JBEXWB010000657.1:0-1629 GCF_040629645.1 Streptomyces sp. NPDC005899
GGCCGGACGTAGCGGCCGCAGCCGGCGGGTGCGGCCGGCCGCGCTGGAAGGCGGCCGGCCGCCGGGCGGGCCGGTCCGCCCTTCGAGACGTGCCCCCAAGAGCGGCAAGCGCCGCATACTGCGCTGGGCCGCGTCCGTACTCGCCCTGCTGATACTCGGCACCGGCGCGGCCGGTTACCTCTACTACAGGCACCTCAACGGCAACCTCAGGAAGGAGGAGCTGACGCTCGGGGACAAGAAGATGGCCGACCACAAGGCCAACGCCGCCGGGCAGACCCCGCTGAACATCCTGATCATCGGCTCCGACGCCCGGGACTCCGAGGAGAACCAGAAGCTCGGCGGCGCCAAGGAGACCTTCGGGGCCGCGCCCCTGGCGGACGTGCAGATGCTGCTCCACCTCTCCGCCGACCGCAGCAACATCTCGGTCGTCAGCATGCCGCGCGACACCATGCTGAAGATGCCGAAGTGCACCGACCCGAAGACGGACAAGGTGTACCCGGCGAGCACGGGGAACGTACAGACCAACCAGAGTCTCGGCCGCGGTGGCCCGGGCTGCACCGTGGCCACCTGGTACGAGCTCACGGGCATCACGATCGACCACTTCATGATGATCGATTTCTCGGGTGTGGTGTCGATGGCCGACGCGGTCGGTGGTGTGCCGGTCTGCGTCGACGCCAACATCCACTCGCTCGGCAGGGACGGCAAGGGCTCCGGCCTGAAGCTGAAAAAGGGCACCACCTCCATCAAGGGGGAGCAGGCCCTTCAGTGGCTGCGGACCCGCTACGGCTTCGAGGACAACACGGACCTGGGGCGCGCCGAGGCCCAGCACCAGTACCTGAACTCGATGGTGCGCGAGCTGCGCAAGGGCACGAAGCTCACCGACCCCGGGAAGCTGATGGACCTGGCCGAGGCCGCCACCAGTGCGCTCACGGTGGACAAGGGCCTCGACACCGTCAAGAAGCTGTACGACCTGGCCGAGGAGCTGAAGAAGGCTCCGACCGGCCGCATCACGATGACGACGATGCCGAACGTCTACGGCACGGGCACCCTCAGCGGCCGGGTGTTCCCCAAGGCGGGCGACGCCGAGCAGTTGTTCCGGATGGTCCGCGAGGACATCCCCCTGGACGGCAAGGCGTCCAAGCGCAAGGCTCCGGTGACCAAGGATGCGGCCGCGCCCACGGGTGAGATCCCGGTCAGCGTGCGCAACGCGACCGGCACGGACGCGCTCCCTCCCGCCCGGGGCCGTGCGGGCACCGTCAGGGACCTCCTGAAGGACGCGGGCTTCGTCCGGGCGACGACCGACTCGCAGAACGCCGAACCGGCCGCCCGTACCGGCGTCCTGTACCCCTCGGCGGACCTGGAGGGTGACGCGCAGGCCGTCGCCAAGGCCCTCGGCATCCCGGTGTCCCAGGTGAAGAAGTCGGCCGACGTCTCGGGGATCGCCCTGGCCGTGGGCGCCGACTGGCGCGAGGACGGCGCTTATACCGCGTCCGCGGCCGAGGAGAAGACCCCGGACACCGCGAAGGCGCTCAACGGCGAGGACAAGGGGGCGTGCATGCACGTCAACCCGGGCTACACCTGGTAGCCCGCGTCGGCGGAGGGACCCGATCGGTGCGGGTCCCTCCGCCG
>NZ_JBEXWB010000658.1:0-1619 GCF_040629645.1 Streptomyces sp. NPDC005899
CCCCGGCCCCGCCCCCGGCGTCCCCTGCGCCCCGGCATCCGCGTCCGCCGCTCCTCACCATCGCCGCCGACCGGTCGTACGCGGCCCGGCTCACGGCCGCCACCCGGGACTCCGTCACCGGCGGGACCACCGATCCCGCCTGGTACACCGAGCGGTGGACCCTCGACGGCCCCGAGCCGTATGCCGTCCCCCTCCCCCTCGACCAGCCGGAGGAGGCCGACTCCGATGTGGTGCCCCTCTCCGACGGGCGGGTCCTGATCCGCCGGCGGGTGGCCGACCGGCACGCCTTCTCGCTCCTCTACCCCACCGGCCCGGGGACGGGGGAACTGCACCTGGGCGCCCTCGTGTGCACGGACCTGGCCCTGCTGCCCCCGTCCCCCGACGGCATGAGCGCGTACGCCCTGCTCCCCGGCGACGACTCCACCGCCGTGTGGCTCGTGGCGGGCGGCGCCTTCGGCCCCGAGCGGGTCGCCGACGTACCCGGCCGCTGTACGGGCGGCGCGTGGCTGGACCGGGAGGGCCGGCTGCTCGCCCTCGACCGGCGGCTGCCGGGTGGCGGGCCGGTCAAGGCCGTCGCCGTCGACCTGGAGCGGGGCGGCGAGGTGACCCCGCTGCTGCAGATCGCTCCGCACAGCAACGACCGGCTGCTCCTCGCCGACGCCGACAGCGGACTGCTGCTGATCCGCTCGGACGCGCCGGGTCACGACCGGCTCGGCTGGGGGGTGCTGGGCAGCTGCCTGCCGGTGCGCTTCCCGGAGTGCCTGCACCCCCCCGGGCGTGACCGTGACGCCGTTCGCCGTGCAGCCGGGGCAGATGCTCATGCCGGAGAGCTGCGCGGTGGCGCTGCGGCTCGACGGGCGGGAGGGCAGCCGGCTCGGCCTCTGGCGACCGCTGGGCCGCCGGATCCATCCGTGCGCCGCGCCGGAGGGATGGCTGACGGGCTCGGGCTTCTGGACCAGGGAGGGAGTCCTCCACCTGCCGTACACGCAGGAGGGCGCCCCGTGCGCCGTGGCCCTCGTGGAGGCGCCGGCGGACCAGGCGCACCGGCCCGCCGCGAGCGGCGGCACCCGCCCGGCGGCGGGCTCCTCCACGGCGTGCAGGCCGGTCCCGCTCGGCCGGGCCCCGCTCACGGGGCGGCCGGTCGCCGAATAGGAGCTGCCCGTGATCACCGGCCGGTCTACACTCGCGGCCGGGCTACGCGGCCGTTCCGCGCGGCGCACCGACGGTGACCGCGTCGGTCGGCGGCGGCGGGCCCCGCGTTCACAGTAAGCGATTTCTACGGGGTGACTTCTCACATGTCTGAGGCCCGAACCGACACGATCCGGACGCGTCCGCCCACGGCGGACGCACACCGGGCCGAAGCCGGCGGCTCCGGAAAGCACCGAGGGAAGCTGTCGGTGGACGGCGCGGCCCTGCCGCCGCGCGGCCGCCACCGCCGGCTGCCCTCCGAAGGAGGTGGCGAGGCGGCGGCCTGAACGGCGCCGCGTACGGGGACCGGGGCGCCCCCCCCCAACCGCGGTGGGGGCCCGCCGGCGGGGGGGGCGCCCCCCGCCCCGCCGACCGGGCGCCCCCCCCGGTGGGGGGGCCCCCCCCGGGGTGGTGCCGCCGGGGCCCCGGGA
>NZ_JBEXWB010000659.1:0-1607 GCF_040629645.1 Streptomyces sp. NPDC005899
CCGTCGCCACCTCCGCCGCCGTCGCGCGGGCCGCGCCGCCCAGGGCCCGGCAGCCCTCGCAGTAGGAGGCGCCGCGGGACGGTTCGCCGGAGCGGGCGGCGAGGTGGGCCGGGCCGACCGTACGGATCATGCGCAGCACCGGCGACTCCAGGGCACGCCGGCGCACCGACGCCCAGTCGTCGGTGGCGATGTGCCCGAGGCGCAGGTGCCCGGGGACGGGCCGCGTGTCCACGGTGTCCTGGTTGCAGCAGGCCAGCACCGTGCCGTCGAAGGCGACCACGGGCCAGGCGGCCATGGCGCAGGGGGAGACCGCGCCCGCGCCGGGGGCGGTACGGGCGGGAGCCGCCCAGGCCGCCGCCCGGCCGAACGGGCGCACCTCGTTGACCAGCGACGGCACCCGGCCGCCGAACTCCTCCTCGATGTCCCGGGTGAGGCCCGCGAGGTAGGGGTCGCCGGCTCCCGACCCGGTGAGGTGGAAGCTCACCGGGACACCCGCGTCCCGGATGCGGTGCAGGGCGCGGAAGACGGCGGCCCGCGGGACCTCCCGCTCGTGGTGGGCGTCCAGGCTGGCCGAGAAGTGGTCGACGGAGGTGGCGGCCCGCATCAGCGGGGCCGGGATCCGCCGCGAACGGGCGAAGAACATGCCGCTCAGCACCGCCGTCCGTGCCCCGGCGCGACGGGCGAGCCCGCTCAGCTCCTCGACGAGCCCGGGCAGCAGCAGCGGTTCACCACCGGTCAGCATCACCACGTCGGGCCGGTCGTCCGGGGTGAACGAGCCCACGAAGCGCAGCAGGTCGCCGGCGTCGGGCCGCTCCCGCACGGCCGGGCCCGAACCGGTGGAGCAGTGGGCGCAGCTCAGGGGGCAGCGCCGGGTGAGGCCGAGCAGCAGTCCGGCGGCGGGGTACGGCCGCCGTCCGACGAGTTCGCCGAGTTCCATGCGGGGCCGCCTCCTTCGATGGCCGGGGCGCGTCGGGCGCGTGCCCAGCCTGCGCCGGGACGGTTCGGCGGCGGTCCACGACCGCTTCGGATCCGGTATGGGCCCAGGTCACCGGGGCGGTCCGGGCACGTCCCGGCCGGCGCCGGCGGTCCCGCGGCCCCGCCCAACTGGCCCGATACCGGAGCCATACCGCTGCCGAAGCGTCTCCCAGGCGGCGCCCCCTAACTTTCTCGGCAACGGCAGGCAGCGGCCCGCCCGACCGGAACCCGGCACCTCGGGGCCCCCGGGACCAGCGCAGTCACGAGTGGACGGAGACCACCATGTCCGAGAACACCAAGCCCGCGGCCGACGACAACAACGAGACCGAGACCCCCGAGGTCGAGGCGCACTCCGTGCTGGACCTCCAGGAGACCGCCACCCACGAGATCGCGGCTCCGGGCAGCTGTGTCAGCGTGCTCAGCGTCGTCATGGACGGCAGCTGACCGGACACATCGGGGCGGCGCCACGGAGGCTGGGGCAGGACCTCCCGCTGTGGCGCCGGGCCGGCCGGTGACGTGGGGGGGGGGCGGCGGGTAGGGTCCGCCCCCCCCCCCCGTACGGCCCCCGCGGGGGTCGCCCCCCCCCCCCCCCCCCCCCGCCGCCCCGCCCCCCCCCCCCCCCCCCCCCCCCC
>NZ_JBEXWB010000660.1:0-1607 GCF_040629645.1 Streptomyces sp. NPDC005899
GGCAGCTCCTGCCACGGCGCGGCGGACCATTCGGCGCCCGCCGTCCTGCCCGGCCCCACCGCGCCCGCCGGGCTCCCCGGCCCCTCGGCCGTGGCACCGCCCGCCCCGCTCACCGGGGGCGAGGCCATCCGCGGCCCCTCCCACGACGGGGCCGGTGCCGTCGACCGTCTCCGCCTTCAGGTCCAGCGGATCTAGAGAGGCCGGACCCGCCCCTCCCCCGCCCGCGCGGCGCCGGGAGCGGCGCTCCGCACGCCCCCTGATCCCGCGTCGCGCACCTCCGCGTGCGCGTTCGCCGACGACCGAGGACCTCACATGGCTTCCGCCAAGAACCCGAACACCCCCACCCCTGCCTCCGCCCGCCGCGCCAAGCTGGAGGAGGCCCGCCGCAAGGAACGGACCCGCGAGCGGCGCGGCCGCGTCGTCACCATCACCGCCGCGGTCGCCGTGATCGCCGCCATCGTGGCCGGCGGCGGCTACCTGGTGTCGGCGGCCGACGAACAGGACAAGGCCGAGGAACAGGCCAGGACCTCCCCCGTCACAGGCGAGCGGTCCTGGGACAAGCTGACGCAGAACCACGTCGAGAAGGCCGTCGACTACCCGATGAACCCGCCCGTCGGCGGCGACCACGACCCGGTCTGGATGAACTGCGACGCCGACGTCTACACGAAGGCGATACCGAACGAGAACGCGGTCCACTCCCTGGAGCACGGGGCCGTCTGGGTCACCTACAACGGCAAGGCGAAGGACGCGGACGTCGAGGCGCTCGCCCGGCGCGTCTCCACGACGCCCTACTCGCTGATGAGCCCGGTCGCCGACCAGGACGACCCCCTGGTGCTCAGCGCCTGGGGCAAGCAGGTCACCGTGAAGAGCGCCACCGACGCCCGCGTCGCGCAGTTCTTCACCAAGTACGTCCAGGGGCCGCAGACCCCCGAGCCGGGCGCCGCCTGCACCGGAGGGGTCGCCGGATGACGTCCACGCCCCGCGCCCCGCGCCCCCTCCTCCTCGCGGGCCCCCTGGTCCTCCTGCTGGCCGCGGGGCTGATCGCGCTGATGGTCGTGCGGCCCTCCGCCGCCTCCTCGGCGGGCCCCGAGGCAGCCGCGCCCGCCGAGTCCTCGGCTGACGTCGGCTTCGCCCGGGACATGTCCGTCCACCACCAGCAGGCGGTCGAGATGGGCTTCGTCGTCCGGGACCGCACCGACGACGAGGACGTGCGCCGGCTCGCGTACGACATCATCAACACCCAGGCCAACCAGCGCGGCATGATGCTCGGCTGGCTGGAGGCGTGGGGCAGGCCCAAGAGTTCGGGCCGGCCGCCCATGGAGTGGATGGGCCACCCCGTCGCCGCCGGGGCCGACGGGTCGCTGATGCCGGGCATGGCGACCGACACCCAGCTCGACCGGCTGCGCGCGGCCTCGGGCCGGGACGCGGAGGTGCTGTTCCTCCGGTTGATGACCGTGCACCACCGCGCCGGCGCGGACATGGCGCGGGCCGCGGCCGGCGCGGCCGGCACCGAGGAGATCAGGAACCTGGCGGCCGGCATGGCCCGGGCCCTGGAGTCGGAGACCGCCCGCATGGCCGACATGCTGAGGGAGCGGGGCGCACGGCCC
>NZ_JBEXWB010000661.1:0-1602 GCF_040629645.1 Streptomyces sp. NPDC005899
GCCGGCTGCCTGCGTCAGCCGCCGAGTCGCTTCGGGCATGCCCTGGAGGTCGGTTCCGCTTTCCGAGGCGGGGCACCGGCCGCGCCAGAAGCGGTCACCGCCCCCGTGCCCGGGAACGGAAACGGCCGGAAGGCGCTCTCGCCCTCCCGGCGGGCCGTCGGTGGATGGCAGTCTTGGGGCATGGGGAGAGGGACGACGTACGGGTGCCTGCGCCACCTGCGCGAGGCGCCGGAGGCTCAGGCGTGGGACGTGCCGCAGATGCCGGGCCGAGGGGCGGCGGACCGAGCGCGTCGAGGCGGCCGCGGACGTCGGGGAGGCCGCCTGGGAGTTCGGTGCGCTCGGCCTGGCCGTGCGCACCGTGCGCGCTGTCCTGCGGGCCCTGACCGACTGAGGGCGGGCTCAGTTGGTGGTGTCGGGGTCCGGCCCCGTGCGCATGCCCCGGTCCAGACCGGCGATCGCGGCCATGTCCTCGTCCGAGAGCTCGAAGTCGAACACGTCGATGTTCTGCCGGATGCGGGCCGGCGTGACCGACTTGGGGATCACGACGTTGCCCAGCTGGAGGTGCCAGCGCAGTACGACCTGGGCCGGCGTCTTCCCGTGCCGCCCGGCGATCGTGACCAGCACGTCGTCGTCGAGCAGGGCGCCCTGGGCGAGGGGGCTCCACGCCTCCGTGGCGATGCCGTGCTCGGCGTGCAGACCCCGGAGCTCCTTCTGCTGGAGGCCGGGGTGGAGCTCGATCTGGTTGACGGCCGGCACGAGGGAGCTTTCCTCGATCAGGCGGCGCAGGTGGGCCGGCTGGAAGTTGGACACCCCGGCCGCCCGGATCCGGCCGTCGGCGGTCAGCTTCTCCAGCGCGCGCCACGTCTCGGTGTAGAGGTCGCGGGCCGGGGTGGGCCAGTGGATCAGGTAGAGGTCCACGTGATCGAGGCCGAGCTCGGAGAGGCTCGCCTCGAAGGCGGCGAGCGTGGCGTCGTATCCCTGGTCGGCGTTCCACACCTTGGTCGTGACGAACAGCTCGTCGCGGGGGATCCCGGAGGCGGCCAGCGCGCGACCCACGCCCGCCTCGTTGCCGTACACGGCGGCGGTGTCGATCGAGCGGTAGCCCGCAGCGAGGGCGTCGGTCACCGCCTGGGTCGTCTCGTCGTCGGGGATCTGGAAGACGCCGAAGCCGAGCTGGGGGATCGTGACGCCGTTGTTGAGTGCGACGGTGGGGACCGTGGGCATGATGTGCCTTCCTTGCCGTGCTGTCCGCGCGGGTCTGCGCGGACAGCGGAGATGTGGAACCGCGCGCCTACGACGCGGCGCAACCGGTATGTGCGTGCGACGCTTACCGTCGTAAACAATAGTTGCACACGCGGGTAGATGGCAAACGCGGGGGTTTGGCCCGTGCTTGCGTGCGTTGCCCCCCGTCCCGTGGCGCGGCTCCGGCCGGTGCCGCGCGGTCCGTCCTGGCGACCGGGCCGGCCGCCGTCACGGCACGTACTCGTGGACGGGGCGGCGGCCGACGGGCGCGGCCACCCCGTCCTGCCGCTCTCGTGCCCTCGCAGGGCGGTCCGTGGGTGGTCCTGCCGCCCGCGCGGACCGGGCCGGCCCCGCCGCACC
>NZ_JBEXWB010000662.1:0-1579 GCF_040629645.1 Streptomyces sp. NPDC005899
CCCGGTCACCGTGACGGTGACCGGGGCCCCTCAAGTGCGCCCGCCGTCGGCTGACGCAGCTCGGCCGGCTTCGTGCGCTCGCCGTCCACCTTCTCCGTGCGCACCAGCTCGCCCCAGACGATGTAGCGGTACTTCGACGTGTAGACCGGCGTGCAGGTCGTCAGCGTGATGTAGCGGCCGGGCTTCTTCACACCCGACTCCTTCGGCACCGGCGCGATCGCTGCGACGTCGTACTTCGACGTCTCCGGCAGCTCCGCGTAGACCTTGTAGACGTACCAGGTGTCCTTGGTCTCGAAGACGATCGCGTCGCCCTTCCGCACCTTGTCGATGTTGTGGAACTTGGCTCCGTGCCCGTCACGGTGGGCGGCGAGCGCGAAGTTGCCCCGTGCGTCCGAGGGGAGCGCCGACTTCACGGGGTCGGTGTAGTAACCGGCGATGCCGTTGTTGAGGGTCTCGGTGTCGGTGCCCTTCTTGACCAGCACCTCGCCGTTCTCCATCGCGGGCACGTGGAGGAAGCCGATGCCGTCCTTCGTGTCGAGCGCACCCGGCCCCCGGCCTTGTGCCCAGTGGTCGCGGACGGTATCCCCCTGCTTGCCGGCCTCACGATCGGCGAGGACGTTGGTCCACCACAGCGAGTAGACGACGAAGAGGCCCAGCACGAGACCGGCGGTGATCAGCAGCTCGCCGAAGAGGCTCACCGCTGTCGCCACGGGATGGCGGCTCCGGCGCCGCACCGGAGGCGCCGACTCCTCGGCACGCTCGTCCTGCCCGGTCCTCGCTGCCACCGCACCCGCCCCTGTCGTGATGTCGTCCGGCCCGCCTCAGCCGACGAGTGCGTCGGGCTTCCCCTTGCTGCGCGGCCGCTCCTCGACCATCTTGCCCCACACGATCATTCGGTACGTACTCGTGAATTCCGGGGTGCAGGTCGTCAGCGTGATGTATCTGCCAGGGCCGGTGAAGCCGGACTGCCGCGGCACGGGATCGATGACGGAGATGTTGGAGGGTGATGTCTGCGGAAGGATGCCGGTCATCTCGTACGTGTAGTACGCGTCCTGCGTCTCGACCACGATCGGGTCACCGGGCTTCAGCTTGTTGATGTACCGGAACGGCTCGCCGTGGGTGTTGCGGTGACCGGCCACCGCGAAGTTGCCCTGCTTCGCCGAGGGCATCGCGGTCTTCAGCTTGCCCTCGCCGTAGTGACCGACCATCCCGCGGTCGAGGACCTTCTCGTTGCTGATGCCCTCGGCGACCGGCGCGACGACGTCCAGCTTCGGAATGTGCATGATGGCGAAACCCTGTCCGGGCTCGAAGACCCCCGGCGTACGCGCGCCGCTCGCCCACCCGTCCTGGATCTTGTGCGTTTCGCGCCCGGCGATCTGGTCGGCCCGGACGTTCGTCCACCAGAGCTGGTAGGTGACGAACAGCAGCATGAGCACGCCGAAGGTGATGAACACTTCGCCGACGACCCGGCTGGCCACGACCGCCGGGCTGTCCTTGGCCGCACGGGCCGCGCGCCGGGCCTCCAGGCGGGACATCGGTACGGGAGGGCCCGCCGCGGCGGCGTCCGCCGGGCGCGGGG
>NZ_JBEXWB010000663.1:0-1567 GCF_040629645.1 Streptomyces sp. NPDC005899
CCCGCCTCCGAGGCGACGGGTGGCGCGGCGGATCCGGAAGAGCACGGCGAGGAGGCCGGCAGCGGCCCGGACGCGGGCGGCGCCGAACCGGACGGCGGCACCACGGACGACGGGCCGGCACCCGGGGAGACCCCGGCCGGCCCCGACGGGCACGGGCTACCCGAGGGCTCCCCCGGCGGGGGAGCCGAGAAGCTCCACGCGAAGACCGTCCGGGCCTGCCGCGCCTACCGTGACGACGGCATGAGCCGGAAGGAGGAGCGCCGCCTCCTCGAACTGGCGAAGGGCGAACGCGACCTGGTGCGCTTCTGCGACCGGGTCCTGGGCGAGGACCGCGGGACCGCCGACGGCTCGGGGGACGGCAAGGGGAACACCGGAGACGGCAAGGGGAGTGGCGCGGGCAACACCGGGGACGGCAAGGGGAGTGGCGCGGGGAACACCGGAGACGGCGGGAGCGGCCGGGGCGGCGAAGGCGGCCATGGATCGCTGCCCTCGGTCTCCTTCGGCACGGCCGCCCCGCGGAGCGCTCCGGATCACCGGGACGAGGCGCAGGCCCCGGCCTGAGCAGTGCCGGACGCTCCGCCCACGCTGCCGTCCTCGCTGCGCTGACCTGCGCTGACCTGCGCTGACCTGCGCTGACCTGCGCTTACAGGGGCCGGAAGGGCTCGACGGACCGCGGGTGTGACGTTTTCGGGCCGCGCGACGCAGAACAGAGTGAGCCGACTGGTCATCGGCCGCGCGACGAGCCGGGGTTCCCCCCGTACCTTCGGCTCAGCGCATCCGGCGCGGGCGGGACACGTTCCCCCGGTCCCGTCCGCGCCTTTCGACCGGACGGCTCGCCGGCCGCCGGAGCCGGGCCCGCTACCGATGGACGACGACCTTGTCGCCGTTCTTCACCTGGGCGAAGAGCGAGGCGATCTTCCCCTCGTCCCGTACGTTCACGCAGCCGTGCGAGGCGCCGCTGTAGCCGCGCGCCGCGAAGTCCGACGAGTAGTGCACAGCCTGCCCGCCGCTGAAGAACATGGCGTAGGGCATGGGCGAGTCGTAGAGCGTGGACACGTGGTGGCGGGACTTCCAGTACACCTCGAAGGTCCCCTCCCGGGTGGGGGTGTACTGCGAGCCGAAGCGCACGTCCATCGACGAGACGACCCGGCCGTCGATCATCCACGACAGGGTGCGGCTGTTCTTGCTGATGCACAGGACACGGCCGGTCATGCAGCGCGCGTCGGGCCGGGCCGCCGGCTCCGCGACCGGCGGATCGAGCTCCCGGTCCGTCGGCTTCCGGGTCATCGCGAGCAGCCGCTCCCAGGTCACCGTGTCGGTCCCGCCCGTCCGGGGCAGGCCCCGTTTGCCCTGGAAGGACCGCACGGAGGCCGCTGTGGCACTGCCGTAGTACCCGGTGGGCACGCGCTGGAAGTGGCCGATCTGGCGCAGCCGGGCCTGCAGCTCCCGTACCCGCTCGCCGCGGTCCCCGGCGGACATCAGGGTCCGCGCCCGCGGCGAGGGCCGCGGACCGGCCGTCCTCGTGGGGGTGGCGGACGCGGAGGGGGCTCCGGACGCCGCAGGGGCG
>NZ_JBEXWB010000664.1:0-1563 GCF_040629645.1 Streptomyces sp. NPDC005899
AACGTGGGGGGCAACCCCCCCCCGGGGCCCCCGCTGGCGGTGCCGCCCAACACCGCGGCAAACCCCCTGGGCCGGCCCGAGCGGGCCGCGGCCGCCGACTGGGCCGCCGAGCGGCCGTACGCGCTGGACGAGAAGCGCACCCGGCAGCTGATCGGGGCACTGACCGCACCCGCCGACGACCGCACGGCCGCGGAATGCGCCGCCGCGCTCCGGCTGCTCACCGCACTCGACGGCCGCAGTCCCGCCGACATCACCGCCCCGCTGGCCGCGCTGCTGGTCACCGAAGCGGTACGGGGCGGCGACGCGGCCCTCGAACCGCCCGCACGGTCGGCCTTCGCCGAAGCCGCCGGAGAACAGGCGGTGGCCGCACTGGTCGCCGAACTCGGGGACGACCTGCTGGCCGAACTCGGTGCCCCCGCCGTCCGGGGCGTGGCCCGGACCGTGCAGCTGGTGCGCATCGTGCGGCTGCTCGGCGTGGACTGCGCGGAGCTGCTCCCCGGTGTCGTACGGGACTTGGCCCGCGCGCTGCTGGACGACCCGGAGGCCGCCGCCTGCCCACCGCTGCTCGACCTCCTGGACGAGCAGTTCGACGTCCGTACGGCGCTGCTGGGCGAGCTCGACCGGCTCGCCCCGGACGATCCGGCCGCGACGGAGCGCCTCCTGACCCTGGTCCCTCTGCCGTTCACGGGGACGCAGGCCCTGCCGCATCTGCGGATGTGCGCCGGGGCGCCGGGAGCGAGGACGCGTGGCGCGGACCGGGTGACCGTCCTGCACGCGGTGCTGCGGGCCGCCGGGATGTCACCGTTCGCCGAGCCGCTGGTGCTGCGGACGGCCGTCGGGCTGGTGTGGGGAGGGCAGGTGCCGACGGCCGCGGAGGCCCGGTCGCTGCTGAACGGGGCCACGTCCGACGCCCACCGGGCCGCGGGCACCTGGGCCCCTCTCGTCGACGCGGCGCTCGTCGCGCCCTCCGGCGACGAGGACGCCCCTGAGCTGGCCCACGACCTGCTGCGGGCGTTCCCCCAGGAACTCGGCCCCCGGGTGCGCGCCGGCCTGCTGCTGCTGGACTTCGCCCGCGAGCTGCGCACCGGGGCCGCGGAGCCCGGCTGGTCGGAACGCGCCCGCGCCCTGCGGGCGCGCGCCGAACCGGTCGGGCCCCCGGTGCTGGAGAGCGCCCACGCCGCACTGGCCCGGCGGCTGCTGCTGCCCGACCGGCCGGAGGCGGAACTGTACGCGTTCGTGCACGACGAGGACGCGGAGCTGATGGCCGCCTACGACCGGGAGGCCCGCCGCGAGGAGTTCCTGGACCGGCTGCGCACCGACCCCGCCCGCGTCGCGGACTGCTTCACCGTGTGGACCGCCCACCCGCACGCCGGCGACGCCTGGACCCGGACCCGCACCGCCCTGCTCGACGAGGTCCTGCGCCCCGCGGTACGCGCGCTGTCCGCCCCCGAGGTCGCGGCGGTGGAGCAGGCCGTCGAGCGCACGGGGAACAGCCGCACCCTCGACGCCTTCCGTGCCTGGAACCGGCCGTCGCGCTCCCTCGGGCGCCTCGGCAGACGGATC
>NZ_JBEXWB010000665.1:0-1556 GCF_040629645.1 Streptomyces sp. NPDC005899
GCCTGGAGCTCTCGCCACCAGGCGGCGAACGCGTCGTAGAGCCGGGTCTCCTCGCGTTCGTCCAGGTCGAGGCGAGTGGACATACCTCGCGCGCCGCTCCCCCAGAACGCCACGGGCCCGGTGCGAGGCCGGCCGGGCCCCGGCCCCACCGCCGTACCCGACGGGACGCCACCGGGCGGCCCCGCGAGTCCGATTCCCCCCACCGAGAAGGAGGCGCACCGTGCGCCGCGACCGGAGACCGAACACCATCGCCACCCTCGTCCGCCGCGGACCGGCCGTCGCCGTGTCCCTGCTGGCGGTCGCCGCCCTCACGCTCACCGCCGGACCCGCGGCCGCGGGCGGCACCCCACCCGGGGACACCCCGCCCGGAGCCGTCAGCTGGCGGGCGGACCTGTCGACGCCGACCGGCGACGAGACCAACGTCAGCCGGAGCGGGGGCGCACTGCGCCTGCGCGACCGCGGCCTGCGGCCCGCCTCCTCCCGCTCCCCCCGGGGACAGGGCGCGGTCCTCCTGCCCGTCCGGGCGCTGGACCGCGCGGTCGACGTGATCACCCCCGACCTCGACGCGTCCCTCCCCGGCGGGTCCCAGGTGTCCGTCGACGTCCGGGGGCAGGACGGGCTGGGCCGCTGGACCGAGTGGCGGGAGGCGCGCGGCGACGCACCCGCCCTGCTGCCCCGGGCGGTCACCCGTGTGCAGACCCGGCTCACCCTGGTCTCCGCGGACGACGGCGCCACCCCGGCCGTCCGCGCCCTGCGCCTGAGCGCGGAACTGGACGAGGCCCCGATGGCGGCCGCGGCCGCCGAGCCCTACTCGGCCCGTGTCTACGCCACCCGTGAGGGCCTGGTCGGCGCCACCACCGCGAACGGGCACGTGATCGTGCCCGACGACCACTTCGTGGCGCTCCCCTCCCGGCGCGGCCTCTCCCCCAAGGGGAGCGCCCAGTACTCGGTCCGCGTCTGCGGCCCCGTGCGCTGCGAGACCGCACCGGTGTGGGACGTCGGCCCGTGGAACACCCGCGACGACCACTGGAACCCGTCCTCGGTCCGCGAGAGCTTCAAGGACCTTCCGCAGGGCAGGCCCGAGGCGCAGGCCGCCTACGAGGACGGCTACAACGGCGGGAAGGACGGGTCCGGGCGCCGGGTGCTGAACCCGGCCGGCATCGACCTCGCCGACGGCACGTTCCACGACGTCGGCCTGAACGACAACGGCTGGGTCACCGTCACCTACCTGTGGACCGGCAGCGGGTCCTCCGCGGCCTCCTTCCCGACGTGGGGCACCGACGTGAACATCCGTCAGCAGCCGACCAGCACCTCCGCCCGGGTCGCCGGGCTGGCCGGCCCCACGACCGTGCGCGTCCAGTGCCAGGTGCACGGCGGGCTCGTCCAGGCCGACGGCCACAGCAACGACGCCTGGTCCTACCTGCCGGACTACGGCGGGTACGTCTCCAACATCTTCATCGACGTCGCCGACAGCTGGCTCCCCGGCGTCCCCGGCTGCTGATCCGCGATCCACCCCGCGGCTCCCGGCCCCGGGCCGGGGAGGCCCGGCCCGGGGC
>NZ_JBEXWB010000666.1:0-1544 GCF_040629645.1 Streptomyces sp. NPDC005899
GCTGGCCACGCTGCGCCCCCCGGCCCCGCCCGCGATCAGGGCCGCGACCCTGTGGTCGGTCCTCGCCACCGGTCTGCTGAGCGCCCTTCTGCTCGGCGACGGCCTCGGTCCCAACCTCCTGCTGGTGGCCCTGCCCGCGGCCCTGGCGGCGTTCTTCGCCGCCCGGGACGCGGGCCGCAGGCTACGGCCCTGGACCGCCGTCTGGGCGGCCGGCGGCCTCGCTCTGCTGGCCGTCCCGGCGATCCGGGAGGCGGGCTGGCCGGTCTTCCTCGCCGTCGTGTCCGCCCTCGCGCTCGGGTCGCTCGCGCTGCACGGCAGCCGCAGCTGGCCGGGGGTGCTCCTCGGCTCGCTCGGGCTGTTCCCGTCGGTCGCGGCCGGACTGCGCTGGGGCTGGCGAGGCGTACGCGACCGGGCCGACGACTCCCGCGGCCGGGTGCGCACCGCGGTGCGCGGTACGGCGGTGGCAATCGTCCTCCTCGTGGTCTTCGGCACCCTCTTCGCCAGTGCCGACGCCGCGTTCGCCGACCTGCTCGGCGTGCTCACCCCCGACCTCTCGGTCGGTGACAGCCCGTGGCGGGCCCTCCTCTTCGCGCTCGGGCTGGTCGGCGCGCTCGCGGCGGCCCACTCCGCTGCGGCCCCGGTGCGCTGGGACGGCGTCACCGTGCGGCCCGGGCGGGCCCGGAACAGGATGGAGTGGGCCCTTCCCCTGGTCGTGCTCAACCTGCTCTTCGCCGTCTTCATCGCCCTCCAGCTCGCGGTCCTGCTCGGCGGCTACGACAAGGTGATGGAGGAGACGGGGCTGCAGCCCGCCGCCTACGCGCGGCAGGGCTTCTGGCAACTGCTCTGGGCCACGCTCCTGACCCTGCTCGTCATCGGCCTGGCCCTGCGCTGGGCTCCGCGCGGCGGGCCGGGCGACCGCACGCTGGTGCGTGGCGTGCTCGGCTCCCTGTGCGTCCTCACCCTGGTCGTGGTGGCCTCCGCGCTGCGCCGCATGGACCTGTACGTCGAGGCCTTCGGACTGACGCGGCTCCGCATCTCCGTGGCCGCGGTGGAGCTCTGGCTGGGCGTCGTACTCGTCCTGATCATCGCGGCGGGTGTGTTCGGCGCGCGGCTGCTGCCGCGCGCCGTCGCCGTGAGCGCCGCGGCAGGGGTGCTCGTCTTCGGGCTGGTCTCGCCGGACGGGCTGATCGCGGAGCAGAACGTCCGGCGGCACGACGACGGCGGGACGATCGACATCGGCTATCTCCAGGGCCTCTCCGCCGATGCCGTGCCGGCGCTGGACAAGCTGCCGGAGCCGCTGCGCTCCTGTGCGCTGGAGGACATCGCCCGCTCACTGGCGGCCTCGCAGGCGCCGTGGTACGCCACGAGCTTCGGCGAGGCCAGGACCCGGGACATCCTGGAGAAGCGCGAGGTGAAGGACCACGGGGCCACCTGCTACGGGCTGGACGGCCACGAG
Source organism: Streptomyces sp. NPDC005899 (assembly GCF_040629645.1). NCBI lineage: Bacteria > Bacillati > Actinomycetota > Actinomycetes > Kitasatosporales > Streptomycetaceae > Streptomyces > Streptomyces sp. NPDC005899. Next base: position 1,457 of record NZ_JBEXWB010000666.1, read on the forward strand.
GGCGGGCGGGGCGGCTCCGGCGAGGCGGACCCCTACGACCCGTACTGATCGAGCCGGGCGGGGTCAGGCGCGAGTCGTCGGAGCCGGG
>NZ_JBEXWB010000667.1:0-1522 GCF_040629645.1 Streptomyces sp. NPDC005899
CGCCGCCGACGAGACCGAGGAGCGGGCCCGCGCGCTCGTCCAGGCCATGGACGACGCGGACTGGGACCCGGCGGCCGTCGCCGGTGTGGCGGCGGGCCACCCGCGGGCCGTCGCCGACATCCTCGACTTCGCCGCCCGCGAGGTCGTGCCCCGCCTCGCCGCGACGACCGACGAGCTCGACCACGCGGTCCACGCGCTGAACGGCGGCTTCGTCCCCGCGGGCCCGTCCGGATCGCCGCTCCGCGGCCTGGTCAACGTCCTGCCGACCGGCCGCAACTTCTACTCCGTCGACCCCAAGGCCGTCCCCTCCCGCCTCGCCTGGGAGACCGGCCAGGCCCTCGCCGAATCGCTCCTGGAGCGCTACCGCGCCGACAACGGCGACTGGCCCACCTCGGTCGGCCTCTCCCTGTGGGGCACGAGCGCGATGCGCACCGCGGGCGACGACATCGCCGAGGCCTTCGCCCTGCTCGGCGTCCGCCCCGTCTGGGACGACGCCTCTCGCCGTGTGACGGGCCTGGAGCCGATCCCGTACGAGGAGCTGGGCCGCCCCCGCATCGACGTCACGCTGCGCATCTCCGGCTTCTTCCGGGACGCCTTCCCGCACACCATCGGCCTGCTCGACGACGCGGTGCGCCTGGCCGCCTCCCTCGACGAGCCCGCCGAGCGGAACTTCGTGCGGGCCCACACCCAGGCCGACCTGGCCGAGCACGGCGACGAGCGGCGGGCCACCACCCGCATCTTCGGGTCCCGGCCGGGGACGTACGGGGCCGGGCTCCTCCAGCTCATCGACTCCCGCGACTGGCGGACGGACGCCGACCTCGCCGAGGTGTACACGGTGTGGGGCGGTTACGCCTACGGCCGTGAACTCGACGGGCGCCCGGCCCGTGACGAGATGGAGACCGCCTACAAGCGGATCGCGGTGGCGGCGAAGAACACCGACACCCGCGAGCACGACATCGCGGACTCGGACGACTACTTCCAGTACCACGGCGGCATGGTCGCGGCCGTACGGGCACTGAAGGGCACGGCCCCCGAGGCCTACATCGGCGACTCGACCCGCCCGGAGACGGTCCGCACCCGGACCCTGGTCGAGGAGACCTCCCGCGTCTTCCGCGCCCGGGTGGTCAACCCGAAGTGGATCGAGGCGATGCGCCGCCACGGCTACAAGGGCGCCTTCGAGCTCGCCGCGACGGTCGACTACCTCTTCGGGTACGACGCGACGACCGGCGTGGTCGCCGACTGGATGTACGACAAGCTGACCGAGACGTACGTCCTGGACCCGGCGAACCGCGCGTTCCTCCAGCAGGCCAACCCGTGGGCCCTGCACGGGATCGCCGAGCGCCTCCTGGAGGCCGAGTCCCGCGGCATGTGGGCCAAGCCGGATCCCGCCGTGCTCGAAGCCCTGCGCCAGGTCTTCCTGGAGACCGAGGGCGACCTGGAGGGCGAGGACTGAGCGCCGAGGGGGGCGGGGCGGGGGGGCCCGCCCCCCCCGCCCCCCCCCCCCCGGGCGGCGCTCAGCCAG
>NZ_JBEXWB010000668.1:0-1520 GCF_040629645.1 Streptomyces sp. NPDC005899
TAGGTAAGCGATGGGGTGACGCAGGAAGGTAGTCCAGCCCGGGCGGTGGTTGTCCCGGGGTAAGGGTGTAGGACGCACGGTAGGCAAATCCGTCGTGCATATAAGTCTGAGACCTGATGCCGAGCCGATTGTGGTGAAGTGGATGATCCTATGCTGTCGAGAAAAGCCTCTAGCGAGTTTCATGGCGGCCCGTACCCTAAACCGACTCAGGTAGTCAGGTAGAGAATACCGAGGCGTTCGGGTGAACTATGGTTAAGGAACTCGGCAAAATGCCCCCGTAACTTCGGGAGAAGGGGGGCCATCACTGGTGATTGGATTTACTCCATGAGCTGGGGGTGGCCGCAGAGACCAGCGAGAAGCGACTGTTTACTAAAAACACAGGTCCGTGCGAAGCCGTAAGGCGATGTATACGGACTGACGCCTGCCCGGTGCTGGAACGTTAAGGGGACCGGTTAGTGCACTTTCGGGTGTGCGAAGCTGAGAACTTAAGCGCCAGTAAACGGCGGTGGTAACTATAACCATCCTAAGGTAGCGAAATTCCTTGTCGGGTAAGTTCCGACCTGCACGAATGGCGTAACGACTTCTCGACTGTCTCAACCATAGGCCCGGTGAAATTGCACTACGAGTAAAGATGCTCGTTTCGCGCAGCAGGACGGAAAGACCCCGGGACCTTTACTATAGTTTGATATTGGTGTTCGGTTCGGCTTGTGTAGGATAGGTGGGAGACTTTGAAGCGGCCACGCCAGTGGTTGTGGAGTCGTCCTTGAAATACCACTCTGGTCGTGCTGGATGTCTAACCTGGGTCCGTGATCCGGATCAGGGACAGTGTCTGATGGGTAGTTTAACTGGGGCGGTTGCCTCCTAAAGAGTAACGGAGGCGCCCAAAGGTTCCCTCAGCCTGGTTGGCAATCAGGTGTTGAGTGTAAGTGCACAAGGGAGCTTGACTGTGAGACCGACGGGTCGAGCAGGGACGAAAGTCGGGACTAGTGATCCGGCAGTGGCTTGTGGAAGCGCTGTCGCTCAACGGATAAAAGGTACCCCGGGGATAACAGGCTGATCTTCCCCAAGAGTCCATATCGACGGGATGGTTTGGCACCTCGATGTCGGCTCGTCGCATCCTGGGGCTGGAGTCGGTCCCAAGGGTTGGGCTGTTCGCCCATTAAAGCGGTACGCGAGCTGGGTTTAGAACGTCGTGAGACAGTTCGGTCCCTATCCGCTGTGCGCGTAGGAATATTGAGAAGGGCTGTCCCTAGTACGAGAGGACCGGGACGGACGAACCTCTGGTGTGCCAGTTGTCCTGCCAAGGGCATGGCTGGTTGGCTACGTTCGGAAAGGATAACCGCTGAAAGCATCTAAGCGGGAAGCCTGCTTCAAGATGAGTATTCCCACCACCTTGAGTGGTTAAGGCTCCCAGTAGACGACTGGGTTGATAGGCCAGATGTGGAAGCCCGGTAACGGGTGGAGCTGACTGGTACTAATAGGCCGAGGGCTTGTCCTCAGTTGCTCGCGTCCACTGTGTT
>NZ_JBEXWB010000669.1:0-1518 GCF_040629645.1 Streptomyces sp. NPDC005899
GGGAGGAGCCCTCGCCCCGGCCGGGAGCCGGGGGTCCCGGACGGCGACCGGAGCGGCGTACGAGCGCGCCCGGACGGGCTCGGCCGACCCCGGTGCGGAGGCCGGCCGGGGGTGCCCCGTGGGCACCGAAGGCGATTCCCGCTCCCCCTGCTCGCGCCCCGACGTGTAATTGGCATGGACCTGCCCACCGCAGTCCGTTACAGTCCGGGGAGCAGCAGTCTGAGAGCGCTCTCAGTTCCGCTCTCGGGTGCTTCCTGTTCCACCCCCACGATGCTGGAACAACAGAAGGGGCACTCCCCGTGAAACACACCACGATGGTGCGGACCGGTCTATCCGCACTGCTCATCATCGGCACCTGGGCAACCGCCGGCCTCACCCAGGCCTCGGCGGCGGACGCGCCCCCCACCGCCGAACCGAAGGCGTCGGCGGGCCTGATCTCCGCGATGCAGCGGGACCTGGGGCTGACGAGAAGTCAGGCCGAGGGCCGCCTCGCCGACGAGAGGGCGGCGACCGCCCTCGAAGGCCCGGCGAGGAAAGCCGCGGGAGCCTCCTTCGGCGGCTCCTGGTTCGACGCGGACAGCGGAGAACTGACGGTCGCCGTGACGGACGGCGACGCCGCCCGCTCCGTGCGCGCGGCCGGCGCGGACGTCCGGCTGGTCGACCACACCGCGCGGCAACTGGACACGGTCAAGAGCCGGCTGGACGCCCTCGCGGCGCCGACCGGGATCAGCGGCTGGCACGTCGATCCGCGGGCGAACACCGTCGTGGTGGACGTCGTCGCTTCACGGCAGGCTGACAACGATGTCCGGGCCTTCGTCGCCAAGGCGCGGAAGGCCGGTCCCGTCACGGTGAAGCAGACCGCCGCGGCCCCGCGGACCTTCGCCGCCGGAACGGTCGGCGGCGACCCGTACTACACGGGCAACGTCCGCTGCTCCATAGGCTTCTCGGTGTACGGCGGCTTCGTCACGGCCGGGCACTGCGGGCAGGCCGGAGGGGCGGTCAGGGGCTGGGACGGCTCGGCCATAGGCAACTTCCAGGGGTCGTCGTTCCCGGACAACGACTACGCCTGGGTCAACGTGGGCAGCGGCTGGTGGACCGTGCCCGTCGTCCTCGGCTGGGGCACCGTCTCCGACCAGCTGGTCCGCGGCTCCAACGAGGCTCCCGTCGGCGCCTCGGTCTGCCGCTCCGGCTCGACCAGCCACTGGCACTGCGGCAACGTCCTGGCCAAGAACACGACCGTGAACTACAGCCAGGGCGCCGTCCACCAGATGACCAAGACGAGCGTGTGCGCCGAACCCGGCGACTCGGGCGGCTCGTTCATCAGCGGTGACCAGGCGCAGGGTGTGACCTCGGGCGGCTGGGGCAACTGCGGCAGCGGGGGAGAGACCTGGCACCAGCCCATCAACGAGATCCTCAACCGCTACGGACTCACCCTCCACACGGCAGGTCGACCTCGACCGCAAGACGCTGACCTTCGTACGGAACGGCAGCGAAGTCCGCACGATCCCGGTCTCCGGC
>NZ_JBEXWB010000670.1:0-1512 GCF_040629645.1 Streptomyces sp. NPDC005899
CCGGCCGTCGCACCGGCCGGCCATCGCCCTCTGGAACGGAGAACGAGATGACAGAGAACACCGCCGCAACCCAGGGGACGGTTCCCTTCGCCCGGGAATGTCCCTTCTCCCCTCCGCCGGCGTACGCGCGCATCCGTGAGGAGGAGCCCGTCTGCCGGGTCGAGTTGCCCAACAAGGAGACCGCCTGGGCCCTGACCAGCTACGCGGACGTGCGCGCCATGCTGGGCGACACCCGGTTCAGCTCGGACAACCGGCACCCCAACTACCCCTCCTTCAGTCTCGAGAAGCCGACCGAGCAGCCGATCCAGACGATGATCAACCTGGATGCCCCGGCTCACAACGAGGCCCGGCGCAAGGTCATCAGCGAATACACCGCGAAGCGCATCAAGGAGCTGCGCCCGCAGGTCCAGCGCATCGTCGACGCGCGACTCGACAGCATCCTGGCCGGCCCCCGGCCGGCGGACCTGGTCGCCGAACTCGCCGTGCCGGTACCGGCGCTCGTGATGTGCGAGCAGCTGGGCGTGCCGCTGTCGGAGCACCAGTTCTTCCTCTCCAACAGCGTCAAGCTCGTCAGCATCACGGCGTCCGAGACCGAGCGGGACGAGGCCTTCGGCTCGCTGGCCGGCTACCTGATGAACCTCATCGCGACGAAGGAGGAGGAGCCGGGCGACGACCTGCTCAGCCGGCAGATCGCGAAGAACCGGGAGAGCGGCGACTACGACCGGATGTCGCTGATGGGCCTGGCGTTCCTGCTCCTCATCGCGGGACACGAGACCTCGGCCAACACCATTTCGCTCGGCACCGCGCTGCTGCTCCGGCACCCGGAGCAGATGGAGCGGGTCAGGGCGGATCCGTCCCTGACGCCGGCCATGGTGGAGGAGGTACTGCGCTACTTCACCGTGTCCGAGCTGGCCATGGTCCGGGTCGCGACCGAGGACGTCGAGATCGGAGGCCGCGTGATACGAGCCGGGGAGGGCGTGCTGGGACTCGGCAACGCGGCGAACCACGACCCGTCCGTGTTCCCGGACCCCGACACGTTCGACATCGACCGCCCGGCCCGCAACCACCTCGCGTTCGGCCACGGCCCCCACCAGTGCCTCGGGCAGAGTCTGGCGCGTCTGGAGTTCCAGGTCGTGTTCGACTCCCTGCTCGCACGGCTTCCCGGCCTGAAGCTCGCCGTCCCGTTCGACGAGCTGCGGTTCAAGGGCGAGGAAGGGGTCTACGGCCTCCACGAGCTGCCGGTGAGCTGGTAGCCCCTACCGGGGGAGGTGGCCGAGGGACCACGGGCGAGCGGTGCCCGACGGGGCGCCGTACGCCCGCCCGGGGGCGGATGCCGGCCCGACCGGGGGCGGACGGTGGCCCCGACCAGGGGCGGGTGGGGACGGTGCCGCTGGGCGGCCCGCCTGTCCGCCCCCTTCGCCGTCCGTTCCGTCGTGTCCGACCGGCCGATCGGCCCCCGCCGTGGGCCGATCGGCCCCTGCCGTGGGGGTCAGCCCCTGCCGTGGTGATGCC
>NZ_JBEXWB010000671.1:0-1512 GCF_040629645.1 Streptomyces sp. NPDC005899
CGCCGCACCCGATCATGTGTGCAGGGTAGGAGCCGCCGCGGCCGAGCGCACACGGGCCGGGCCCGACCGGGTCGCGGCCCGTGTGCTGAACTGTCGGGGATCACCGGAAGCAGGAGCACCCTTGAACAGTCACCGCCACCCCGGCCTCGTCCTCACCGACCACCGGTTCACCGTCCCCCTCGACCACGCCGATCCGGACGGGGAGACGATCGAGGTGTTCGGACGGGAGGTCGTCGCCGCCGCGAAGGCCGGCGAGGACCTGCCGTGGCTCCTCTACCTGGAAGGCGGACCCGGCTTCGGCGCCCGCCGCTTCGTCGGCGCGGAGGCTTGGCTGGGGCGAGCCGTGCGCGAGTTCCGCGTACTCCTCCTCGACCAGCGCGGCACCGGTCTGTCCACCCCGGCCAACCGCCAGACGCTCCCCGTGCGCGGCGGGCCGGGTGAACAGGCCGACTACCTGGCCCATTTCCGCTCCGACGGCATCGTCCGTGACTGCGAGCTGATCCGCCCGCAGCTGACCGGCGGGGCGCCCTGGACCGTGCTCGGGCAGTCCTTCGGCGGCTTCTGCGCGGTCCGGTACCTCTCGGCGTCCCCCGAAGGGCTCGAAAGGGTCCTGATCACCGGAGGGCTGCCCTCCCTCGACGCACACGCCGACGACGTCTACCGGGCTGCCTACCCGCGGATCGAGCGGAAGGTCGCCGCGCACTACGCCCGGTACCCGCAGGACGTCGCCCGCGCCCGCGCGATCGCCACGTACCTCGCCGAGCGCCGGCCTCACAGCGGTGGGCACCACCTGACCTCCGAGGGCTTCCGGTCGCTCGGCATCCTGCTGGGCAGCGGCAACGGCAGCCACCAGTTGCACCACATCCTCGAGAACGCCTTCGTCACCGGCCCGCACGGCGCCGAACTGTCCGACGCGTTCCAGGAATCCATGCGCACGGCCACCTCGTTCGCGCCCCACCCGCTGTACGCCGTGATGCACGAGGCGATCTACGGGCAGGGCGCGCGGCCCACGGCCTGGGCGGCGGAGCGGGTCCGCACCGAGTTCCCCGCGTTCGACGACGCCACGGGGGACGGCCCGGTGATGTTCACCGGCGAGAGCATCCACCCGTGGCACTTCGACGTGGACCCCGCACTGCGCCCGCTCCGGGAGACCGCCGAGCTGCTCGCCGCCCGCACCGGCTGGCCCGTCCTGTACGACGTGGAACGCCTCGCGGCCAACGAGGTGCCGGTGGCGGCGGCCGTGTACCACGACGACATGTACGTCGACACCGCCCACTCACTGCGCACCGCCGCCTCGATCCGCGGCCTGCGCACGTGGGTGACGAGCGAGTACGAGCACGACGGACTCCGTGCCGGCGGCCCTCACGTACTCGACCGGCTGCTCGCGCTGGTCCGGGATGAGTGCGACCGCTGAGGGCTGCGTGTGATCGCCGCCCCGGGCCTCCGCGCGGAGCCGGCACGGCGCACGGGCAGGAGGCGGACGCCCGTGTGCCGGGCGGGCGCGTCCACGCT
>NZ_JBEXWB010000672.1:0-1497 GCF_040629645.1 Streptomyces sp. NPDC005899
CGTCCGGCCCGGGGGACCGTCCAGAGCGTCTGCCCCCGCACCCCCCATCCCCGCAGCAGGGCGTTGGCGGCGAGGAACCCACTCGTCGCCGCACGTTCCATCAGGGCCACCGGGAGGTCCGTGGCGACCAGGTCGCCCGCCATCACCACCCGGGGGTCGGGCGTCCGCACCCGGGGCCTGTCCGGGTAGCCCCCCACCGGGAACAGGGGGCAGTCCGCACGCCACTCGTGCCGGACGTCCACGAGGCGCGCGCCCACGGTCTCGGGGTAGACCCGGTGCAACTGGGCGACCACCTCGGCCTGCACGCCCTCGCGGTCCGCGCCGGGGTCCACGGCGTAGGCGTGGAGTTCGACGACCGACCCGCCGCAGCGCCGCGACCACCGGGCCGCCTCGCCCTCCCAGCGTTCGAGCACGCTGATGTTGTCCAGCGGCCCGTACCCGCTCGTGCCGAGGAAGCCGGGCCGCTCCCGTGCCACGGGCCGGTCCAGCCAGAGCCGGGACACCAGGAACGGCGGGGCGGTGCGCAGCCGGGAGATCCGCGCCCGCCAGTCCGCGTCCCCCAGCCCCGGCGACGCGGCGACGACCCGCGTCAGCCCGCCGGTGTCCAGGGCGAGGACGACCGCGTCGTGGCGCCGGGTCCGGCCGCCGGCGGTCACGTCGAGCCCCGTGCCCGCCACCGGGGTCACCCGCTCCACCGCCGTCCCGGTACGTACCTGGACGCCGTGCCCCTCCAGGTACCACCCCAGCGGATCCCAGAGTGCCTGGGGGAACGGCTCGTCCGGCACGTCGAACAGCAGGCCCTCGCTCGATCCGAGGAAGTAGATGTGGAACATCAGGACGAGCTCGGCGGCCGACAGTTCCCGCGGATCGGCGAAGAAGCTCCGCGAGAACACCTCGAAGGCCAGGTGGTGGGCAGCCTCCGGGAAGCGGATCCGGGTCAGGAAGTCGCGGGCGCTCGTCCCGTCGAGCCGTTCGTAGACCTCGGGCACCCGTACGTCGAGCAGGGGCAGCGCCGCACGCGGGTGCATCCGGAACAGGTCGCCCCAGCCGAACGCGGGGCTCAGCGCGACGAAGCCCAGGGCGCTGAGGGGCGGGGTGCGCGGCACACGGGCGAAGCTGTCGTGGAGTCCGGAGCTGTGCCGCAGCGGGTAGTCCGGGAGCGGGGTCAGGGTGGTGAGCCCCGGGTCCACCCGGCGCAGCAGCCCGCGCAGGTTGTAGTACTGCCGGAAGAAGGCGTGGAAGCCCCTGCTCATGGTGGCCGCCGAGCCGTCGGCCAACCGCACCGGCCACCCCGCCAGCCGGCCGCCCAGCCGTGTCCCGCTCTCGTACAGGGTGACGTGCGCGCCCCGCTCGGCCAGGGCGGTGGCCGCCGACAGCCCGGCGATGCCGCCGCCGACCACGGCGACCCCGGGCGCGGCGCCCGGGAACCGCTCGGCACCCCCCGGCGGCCGCCGCACGGCCGCGCGCCGGTCCCTGCCCCGCCGGGGCGCCCCGCCC
>NZ_JBEXWB010000673.1:0-1494 GCF_040629645.1 Streptomyces sp. NPDC005899
CGACCGGCGGCTTCACCGACGTGCTGCTGCGCGCCGGAGCGGGCCACGTCGTCGCCGTCGACGTCGGCTACGGGCAGCTCGCCTGGTCGCTGCAGTCCGACGAACGCGTCACCGTCAAGGACCGCACCAACGTGCGGGAACTGACGCTGGAGCACATCGACGGGAAGGCGGTGGACCTGGTGGTCGGGGACCTGTCGTTCATCCCCCTCGGCCTGGTGCTGCCCGCCCTCGCCCGCTGCGCCGCGCCCGACGCGGACCTGGTCCTCATGGTGAAGCCGCAGTTCGAGGTGGGCAAGGAGCGCCTCGGCAGCGGCGGCGTGGTCCGCAGCCCCGAGCTGCGGGCCGAAGCCGTACGGGAGGTGGCGCGCCGGGCCGGTCTGCTGGGGCTCGGCGTCCGGGGGGTCACGGCGAGCCCGTTGCCCGGGCCTTCCGGCAATGTCGAGTACTTTCTGTGGCTGCGGGCCGGAGCACCTGAACTGGATCCCGCGGATGTCGATCGCGCAGTGGCGGAGGGGCCTCGTTGACGACGCATGCGGCACAACCCGGGAACGCGGAACGCACCGTCTTCCTGCTGGCGCACACCGGCCGCCCGGCGGCCATCCGCAGCGCCGAGCTGGTGGTCCAGGGCCTGCTGGCGAACGGGCTCGGCGTACGGGTGCTGGCCGCGGAGGCGGCCGACCTCCCGCTGCCCCCGTCCGTGCAGACGGTGACGGACGCCACCCCGGCGGTCCTGGACGGCTGCGAACTCCTGATCGTGCTCGGCGGTGACGGCACGCTGCTGCGGGGCGCCGAGATCTCCCGGGCGTCCGGCGTACCGATGCTCGGCGTCAACCTGGGCCGCGTGGGCTTCCTCGCCGAGGCCGAGCGCGACGACCTCGACCAGGTGGTCGACCGGGTCGTCACCCGGGCCTACCAGGTCGAGGAGCGGATGACGCTCGACGTCATCGTCCACAGCAACGGGGACGTCGTGCACACCGACTGGGCCCTCAACGAGGCCGCCGTGCAGAAGGTGTCGCCGGAGCGGATGCTGGAGGTCGTCCTGGAGATCGACGGCCGGCCGGTCACCGGGTTCGGCTGCGACGGCATCGTCTGCGCCACCCCGACGGGTTCGACCGCGTACGCCTTCTCGGCGGGCGGGCCCGTCGTCTGGCCCGAGGTCGAGGCCCTCCTCATGGTTCCCATCAGCGCCCACGCCCTGTTCGCCAAGCCCTTGGTGACCTCCCCCACGTCCGTCCTGGCCGTGGAGGTCCAGCCGCACACCCCGCACGGGGTGCTGTGGTGCGACGGCCGCCGGACCGTCGAGCTGCCGGCCGGGGCCAGGGTCGAGGTGCGGCGCGGCGCGGTGCCCGTGCGGCTGGCGCGGCTCCACCAGGCATCCTTCACCGACCGCCTGGTCGCCAAGTTCGCCCTGCCCGTCCAGGGCTGGCGGGGGGCTCCGCACTGACGCACGCGGGGGCACGGACGCCCCGGGCGGGGCTGCCGCGGCGGGCGGGG
>NZ_JBEXWB010000674.1:0-1484 GCF_040629645.1 Streptomyces sp. NPDC005899
CCCGCCTCCACCTCCTGCGGGTGGACGCGGGCGCCCGGCGTGCCTGCCGCGGCCGGTGGATCAGGCCTGCGGGACCGACCTGATCGCGGAGATGTCGAAGTTCAGCTTGACCTTGTCGCCGACCAGCACCCCACCGGTCTCCAGCGCCGCGTTGTAGGTCAGGCCCCAGTCGGATCGCAGGATCTCCGCGCTGCCCTCGAAGCCGACACGCTGGTTGCCGTAGGGGTCGGTCGCGGAGCCGTTGAACTCCAGGTCGATGGTGAGGGGGCGGGTGACGTCCTTGATGGTGAGCTCACCGGTGAGCCGGTACGTGTCCCCGCCGAGCTGCTCGGCGCCGGTGGAACGGAACGTCATCAGGGGGTAGGTCTCGGCGTCGAAGAAGTCGCCGCCGACGAGGTGGCCGTCGCGGTCGGCGATACCGGTGTCGACGCTGGCGATCTTCACGTCTACGGAGGCGGAGGAGTTGGCCGGATTTGCACCGTCCAGCTTCAGGATGCCCTCGTGTTCACCGAAGGACCCGCGCACATTGGTGACCATGGCGTGGCGCACGGTGAAACCGATGCTGCTGTGAGCCGGGTCGATCGTGTACTCGCCGGTCAGGGCGGCCAGCGCCGGGTCCACCGGAAGGGTGGCGGTGGTGGACGGGGCGTCGTTGTTCCTGCGGTTGAACAGAGCCATGGCTCCTCCTCGGGGGCGGACGGACACTGACGAGCGGCCGTCGAGGTATTTGGTTTAACCTTCAACGACATTCACTGTAGACCCATGTTGTTCAAAATTCAACAGCAAGGGTCCAGGCCGGTCCGGAAGTCGCCCCACGCGTCACGTCCACTGCTGCCGCACACTGGCGGACGCGCGTAGAACGGAGGAGGATCCTCCTGCCCTCGAATTGTCATGAGCAGGAGGAACTTCATGCTGACCCGCCCGCGATTCCGCTCGGCCCTGACCGCACTCGCCCTCGTCCTCGGCGTACTTCTCGCACCCGGCGTCGGAGTACTCGGCGGCGGCGTGACCGAGGCGCACGCCGTCACCAAACTGACCCACTCCCAGGCGACCTCCCGCTTCTCGTCCTCCGGGATCACCTGGTCGTCGTCCGGAGGCTGCTCCAACCGGAACGTCTCCACCTGCACGTCCTTCGACCAGCTCAACCTGACCAGCGCCCAGGGCGCCCAGACCCTCAAGAGCGCCACGGGCTGCGGCCTCAACATCACCGGCGGCACCGAGACCGGGCACGCCAGTGGCACCTACTCGCACTGGAACGGCTACAAGCTGGACTTCGGCAAGACCACCTGCCTGACCAACTACGTGAAGGGCACCTTCGCCTACATCGGCCTGCGCGGTGACGGCGCGCCCCAGTACAAGTCGGGCTCCGGCAACGTCTACGCGGACGAGGGCAACCACTGGGACGTGACGTACTACAACTGCGGCGGCTGCTGACCCGCCCGCCCCTCACGCGCGAAGGGCCTGCTCCCGTCCGGCCGGTCGGG
>NZ_JBEXWB010000675.1:0-1479 GCF_040629645.1 Streptomyces sp. NPDC005899
GCTGCGACCGGACGCTAACACGTGTGCTGACCGGGCTTTTTGTCACACCTTTGGCCGAGGTGAAGGTAAGCATCAGATGGTGCCCGGCTGGCCGTACTCGGTGGTGGCCGCCCTGGAGACCGGCCGCACGTCCTGGACGGCGGTGTTGGATGCGGTCCGCTTGGAGCCCGGCGCCGATGTCGCCGTGGTGACCACCGTGCAGATCCGTGAGGTCGTCGAGCGGCTCGTCGCTGCCGGCCAGTGGAAGCCGGGTGACCCGGAGGTCCTGGTCGTGCTGGACGCCGGATACGACGCCCCTCGCATCGCCCATCTGCTGGACGGCCTGCCCGTCGAGATCCTCGGCCGGCTCCGGTCCGATCGCGTAATGCGACGCCCGACGCCCTCCCGTGAAGAGTTCCACCTGGCCAACCTCAAGGGCGGCCGGCCGCCCAAGCACGGCGGCGAATTCGTCTTCGGCGATCCCGCAACCTGGGGCGCCGAGCAGGCCGTGACGAGCACGGACACCAGGCTCTACGGGAAGGCGACCGCGCAGGCGTGGGACCGGCTGCACCCGCGGCTGACCCGCCGGGCCGCATGGCTCGACCACGACGGGCCGCTGCCCCTCATCGAGGGCACAGTGATCCGCCTGGTCGTTCAGAAGCTGCCCAGCGGCGGGGTCAACAAGCCGGTCTGGCTGTGGTGGTCGGGCACCGGTGCCACGGAGGCGGACGTCGACCGCTGCTGGCAGTCCTTCCTACGCCGCTTCGACATCGAGCACACATTTCGCCTGTTCAAGCAGACCCTCGGGTGGACCAAGCCCCGGCTCCGCAGCTCGGAAGCGGCCGACCGGTGGACCTGGCTCGTCGTCGCCGCCTATGCCCAGCTCCGGCTCGCCCGCCCCCTGGCCACCGACCTCCGCAGGCCCTGGGAGAAGCCGACCGAGCCGAACAAACTGACCCCCTCCCGCGTCCGCAGAGGGTTCAGGAACCTGCACGCGAAGACCGGCTCACCCGCCGGTGCACCGAAACCATCCCGTCCCGGCCCTGGCCGGCCACCCGGCTCGAAGAACCGCCGCCCGGCCACCCGTCACGGCGTGGGCAGAGTCCTCGCCACCGGCGAGGCGTATGCCCGCCCCGCACATCACAAGGTGGGGACCAAACCGCGACGCGCAGCATGAACCGGCAGCTCAAGACCTCTGATCACTGATATGCCTTCCAGCAGGCAGAATAAGCGGCATGGTCAACGAGGGGAACGACAGCTGCACGCTGCCGCGGCGAGCGACAGGTTTCTACCGGCCGAAGGACGGTCCGCTTCCCGAGACTGAACTGAAGGCGTTCCGCACCGCTCTGTATGCCGCTGCGCGCGTCGCTGGAGGCGAAGTAGGCGAGGTGGAGGAACGGGAGTACCCCCGGACCTTCCACACCGCAACGGTCGTCGGCCGCGAAGTCGAGAACGTTGTCCTGTGCCACGCTCACCACCCCTGGGTCGCCTTCCCCAAGG
>NZ_JBEXWB010000676.1:0-1470 GCF_040629645.1 Streptomyces sp. NPDC005899
GCCCCGTTACCGTGTTCGTGGCTCCGAAATGGGGCTCCCGGCCTCCGGGCCCGGTATGACTTGAGCCCCTTGTCGATCATGGTCGAAAAAGTGGTGTCACCGGGCCGGGAGGCATTGGCAGACCGCTGATCAGGGGCATGACCGCTCGCCTTGTCCGTCGAGGCGAAGCAGGCCTTCGTAACGTGGATGCCGGCACGCTGATGCCGCAGGTTGAGGCCGGGAAGGGTCTGTCGGGGAGGGGCTTGTGCATCACGAAAGCGAGATCGACGTCTACCTCGGTCTGGACGTCGGCAAAGGTGAGCATCACGGCACTGCCCTGACCCCAGCAGGCAAGAGAGTGTTCGACAAGCCGCTGCCGAACAGTGAACTGCGGCTGCGGGAGCTGTTCACGAAGCTGCGAACGAGGCACGGAACGGTGCTGGTCGTAGTAGACCAGCCGGCATCGATCGGTGCCCTGCCGCTGGCGGTTGCCCGCGATGCGGGCTGCCGTGTTGCCTATCTTCCCGGGCTGACAATGCGGCGGATCGCCGACCTGTATCCAGGCGAATCGAAGACCGATGCCCGGGACGCGGCGATCATCGCGGATGCGGCCCGGACCATGCCACACACCCTGCGTGAGCTGGCGCCGGACGACGAAACGGTCGCCGAGCTGAACATGATCGTTGGCTTCGACGACGACCTGGCCGGCGAGGTAACCCGGCTCAAGAACCGCATGCGTGGCCTCCTCACCCAGATCCATCCCTCGCTCGAGCGGGTTCTGGGCCCTCGGCTGGATCACCCGGCAGTGCTGTTTCTGCTGGAACGCTACGGATCGCCGGCACAGTTGAGGAAGGCAGGCCGCCGACGGCTGATAACGATGCTGAAGCCCAAAGCGCCGCGCATGGCAGAACGTCTCGTCGAGGACATCTTCACTGCCCTGGACGAGCAGACCGTCATCGTTCCCGGCACCGAGGCCGCAGCCCTGATCATTCCCAGCCTGGCCAGCTCGCTGGCCGCAGTACTCGACCAGCGCAAGCTCCTGGCCGGCAGAATCGAGGAGCTGCTGGAGGCCCACCCTCTTTCGCAGGTCCTGATCTCGATGCCCGGCATCGGGATCAGGACCGCAGCCCGCATCCTCGTCGACGTCGGCGACGGCAGCAGCTTCGCCAGCGCCGGGCACCTCGCCGCCTACGCAGGGCTCGCCCCCGCTACCCGCAGATCCGGCTCGTCCATCCGCAGTGAACACCCCTCCAGACGAGGCAACCGGCAGCTCAAGCGTGCCTTCTACCTCGCCGCGTTCGCCTCACTGTCACAACCGGACTCACGCGCCTACTACGACAGGAAACGACGCGAGGGAAAACACCACGTAGCAGCCCTCATCTGCCTCGCCCGACGCCGCATCGACGTCCTCTTCGCCATGCTCCGCGACGGCACCTTCTACCAACCACCCACCGCTGCAACGGCTTGACGAAAACCATAGGGGCACTTTTT
>NZ_JBEXWB010000677.1:0-1440 GCF_040629645.1 Streptomyces sp. NPDC005899
CCGGCCCCGGCCGGGGACGCCCCCGCCCGCCCCGCACGGGCCGGCCCGCGGCGCGGAGCCCGTCCCACCGCCCCGCCCGGCCCGAGGCCGGAAGGGGCCCACACCCCTCCCACGCCCGACCCTCCCCGGGAGCTCACGATGACGACGTCGCTGCGCGGCAACAGGGACTTCCGGCTGCTCTGGCTGAGCGGCCTCTTCGCGGTCCTGGGCGGGCAGATGAGCGCGCTCGCCCTCCCCCTTCTGGTGCTCAAGGAGACCGGCTCCGCGGTACAGGCGGGAGCCGTCGGGACGGTGTCCGTCGGAGCCGTGCTCATCACGATGCTGCCCGGCGGTGTGGTGGCGGACCGGGTCGAACGCCGCCGGCTGATGAGGCTGTGCGACGCCGGCAGCCTGGCCGTCGTCACCGCCCTGACCGCGGCCGTCTGGTCCGGGCACGCCCCGATGCCACTCGTCCTGCTCGTCGCCGCGGCGGGCGCGGTGATCAGCAGTGTGTACGGGCCGGCCGTCTTCGGCCTCATGCGGGCCGTCGTCCCGGCGGACCGGATGGGCACCGCCACCGCGCGGCTCCAGGCACGCACCCACACGGCCCGGCTGGTCGGGCCGCTCCTCGGGGGCGCGCTGTTCGGCGTCCACCCGGCGCTGCCGTTCGCGGCCGAGGCGCTGGGCCTGCTCCTGTCGACCGTCTGCGTCACCCTCGTACGCACCCGCTCCCGGGCCAGGGCGAAGGCGGGCGCCGTGTTCAGCAGGCGCGAACTCATGGCGGGCCTGACGTTCCTGTGGCAGGTCCGCTACCTGCGTACCGTGCTCCTCGTCTTCGGCCTGGGCATGAACTTCGCCTTCGGGGCGCTCACCTTCACCGCCCTGACCGCGTTCTCCGAGGGGGGCCGCTCCGGCCTCGGCGGTGGCTTCGTCATCACCTGCGTCTCCGCCGGGGCACTGGCCGGGGCGCTGCTCGCGCCGCGCATGAGCCCCGACCGGCACGCCCGGGCCCTGGTCCTCGCCACCTGCTGGACCTGTGTGGGGGCCGCCGGGGCGATGGCCTGGAGCGGCCGGCCGGTCGTGGCCGGGGTCATGTGCGCGCTCAGCATGTGCCTGTCGACGGTCGCCAGCATCGGATTCCTCTCGAAGCTCCTGATCGTCACCCCGGAGGAGAAGGTGGGCCGGGTGCAGAGCGCGGCGGGCTTCCTGTCCTCCGTGGTGCAGCCGTTCGGGCCGCTGGCCGGAGGCGCCCTGATGACCGCCTTCGGCGCCCGCTGGGCCTTCGCCCTGACCGGGTGCGTGCTGGCCGCGTCCGCCCTCGTGGTCACCTTCGCCCCCTCGGCGCGTGCGGAACCGTCCCCGCGGCCGGCGGCCGATCCCGCCGGCCCCCCGGAGACCGCGACCGGACCCACGGCGGCATCCGGCGCCCAGGACGTGCGGGCGCCCGGCGCCGACCGCGTG
>NZ_JBEXWB010000678.1:0-1409 GCF_040629645.1 Streptomyces sp. NPDC005899
ACCAGCTCACCCCTGCGGCGCACGACCGGCAGCCGGGTGGCGTCGGCGGGCGGCAGCGGCACGACGTCGGCGCCCGCCTCCGGCTCAGGGGCCGACCGCACCAGCGAGCGCAGCCAGCCGCGCAGCTCCTCGAAGTCGGGCCGCTCCGTGGGGTCCTGGCGCAGCAGCGACTCGACGACGGGGCGCAGCGGCCCGCAGTCCTCCGCGAAGGCGGGCGGCTCCGCACAGACCATCTGCACGAGTTCGGCCGCGTCCTCCTCCGGGTAGGGGGCGTGGCCCTGGACGGCGCGGTAGAGCAGGGCGCCGAGCGCCCACAGGTCGGTCGAGGGGCCGATGGGCGGGGCCAGCTGCCAGTTGTCGTGGACGGGCCCGGCCTGCTCGGGTGCCCAGCGTTCCGTGACGGCGCCGACCACGGCGATGCGGGCCTGCCGGGCGCGTTCGGCGGCGAGGGGCGTGGCGGGGCCTCGGTAGGCGGGCGTGTCGCCGCCTGTGGCGACGACCGAGTCCCAGCCACCGGAGGACGCCCGCGCCCCTACCGGCTGCGGCAGCCGGTCCGGCTCGACGGGTCCGCCGCCGCGCCGCCGCGAGTCCGCGCGCAGGGCGTCCTCCCCGGAGCGGCCGAATCCCGGGGAGCCGCCGGCGGGCACGGAGCGGCCGGCGCCGGGGCCGTCCCCCCAGGTGCCGGCGAGGTAGGCCCGCCGGCCGGGGGGCAGGAGCCCGGGGTCCTCCCCGTCCTCGGGCCCGTGGTCGTCCTCGTTGTCGTCATCGTCGTCATCGTCGTCGGACTCGTACACCAGCCCGTACGGAGCGTCGCCCGCCGGGCTCCAGGGCCCGGCCGGGGCCGGGCGCGTCCCGGCGTGGGGCACGGCGGGCTCTTCCTCCGGCTCAGCCTCGCCCGGCCGGTCGGCGTCCGCCGGGCCCTGCGGGGGCCGCTCCCCGAAGGCCGGGCCCACGTCCGGCCGGTCCGTGTACGCCGGACCCACGACGGGCCGGTCCGTGTAGGCGCGACCCTCCTCGGGCCGGTCCGCGTAGGCGCGACCCTCCTCGGGCCGGTCCGTGTTCGCCAGGTCTTCCAGCGGCCGGTCCGCGTACGCCGGGCCCTCCTGCGGTCGGTCCGCGTACGCCGGGCCCTCCGGCCCGCTCCCGGGTGGACGGCTCCCGTGAAACGCGCCCTCGCCCGGCCGGCCGTCGCCCTGCCTGGGTTCTTCCGGCCGGCCGTCGCCCTGCCGGGTGCCGTGCGGCAGGCTTTCGCCGGCCCGGGCCGCGGCCTGGGCACCCGCGCGGTAGGCGCCGATGGCACCGGCACGGGCGGCACGCAGCTGGGCCGCGCCGCCGGCTCCCTGTTCCGCCACGGGGACGGCCGGGTGCGCGGGCCGGGGAACGAGCTCCTGCCGGCCCGGCCCTCCGCC
>NZ_JBEXWB010000679.1:0-1406 GCF_040629645.1 Streptomyces sp. NPDC005899
CCCAGGATCAGACGAAGGCCGCCTTCAAGTCCGCTGAACAGCGAAAACGCCGACCAAGTTCGAGCCGCGTTCGACGCCGGACCATAAACGACAAGCTAAACGGCAGCTCCGTGAACGCCTCCGGGAGCCGGAGGAGCACTCCTCCGACCGCCGCCAACCCCTTGCGGAGCTCCGCGCCGAAGCGGCCGTCCAGCAGCGGGTGCGACCCAGCGACGCATCCCGGGCACGGGCTCTGCACCGCCTTGCCGCCGAAAGGGCCGGGCTGACCACGATCGCGTCGGCGGCTGCGCCGGGACCTCTGGGCCAATACGGCCTGACTGACGGAATCTCATACACCTACTAGTTTTCAAACTAAGGTTCGAATGATGGGATTACTGTACGGACCCGAGGGCGATCGGATACCGGCGTATCTATCCCGGTACTCCGGCGGGAACGGCATCGTTAGTCAGCACACCGGGGCCGCCCGCCATCGGGGCGCCCCCGGAGACCGGAGCGGGAGGGGCGCGGTGAGCGACCGCAGTTCGATCGAGTGGACCGAAGCGACATGGAACCCGACCACGGGATGCGACCGGGTGTCCGCGGGGTGCGACAACTGCTACGCCCTCACCCTGTCGAAGCGGCTGAAGGCGATGGGGTCGCCGAAGTACCAGAACGACGGTGACCCCCGTACGTCGGGCCCGGGGTTCGGTCTGACGGTGCATCCGCAGGCATTGACCGTGCCGTTGAAGTGGCGCAGCCCTCGTACGGTCTTCGTCAATTCCATGAGCGATCTCTTCCACGCCCGGGTCCCGCTGGACTATGTACGCCAGGTCTTCGAGGTGATGGCCTCCACTCCGCAGCACACCTATCAGGTGCTGACCAAGCGGGCTAGGCGGGTGCGGCAGGTCGCCGACCGCCTGGAGTGGCCCGAGAACCTGTGGATGGGGGTGTCGGTGGAGAGCGTCAAGGAGCTGCCACGGGTGGAGGACCTGCGACAGGTTCCGGCCGCCGTGAGGTTCCTGTCGTGCGAGCCACTGATCGGGCCGCTTCCCGGGCTGGAGGTGTCCGGGATCGACTGGGTGATCGTCGGCGGCGAGTCCGGCACCGGCGCCCGCCCTATGGATCTCCGATGGGCCGGCGACATCGTCGAGACGTGCCAGACGTCGGGCACTGCGGTGTTCGTCAAGCAGCTGGGCTCGTGCTGGAACAAGACGCACCACAAGGACATCGACCAGTTCCCTGCCGCCTTGCAGGTGCGGGAGTACCCCCGGGCGAAGCCTCGGGTTCCCGCCTGACCTCGAGGACCGCACGTACAGCGGGCCCCGTCCCGGAGCATCCGGGTCCGGGCCCGCGGTAAGACAGTGGGTGGGCGGGTCAGGACCACACAGGGGCCGCCAGACCCCCCACACGCGTAGTGGTCAGCTTTA
>NZ_JBEXWB010000680.1:0-1406 GCF_040629645.1 Streptomyces sp. NPDC005899
GGGGGGCGGCGGGGGCCGGGATTCGCTCGGGGGGGGGGCGGGGGGGGGGGGCGGGGGGGGGCGCCGGGCGCGCGGCGGCCCCCCCCCCCCCCGGGGCGGTGCTGGAAGCCGGCCGGTCAGACGTCCCACATGGCTTCGCCCTGGTCCCCGTTGCGGGGGTCCTCGTGGCGGGCGATGTCGGGGGCGTGGAGGCGGCGGAAGGACGGCATCAGCTCCTGAGCCGCGGACGCGGCCTGCATCAGGAGCTGGTGGACCGTCGCGAGGGCTTCGACGACCGTCTTGTCGACCGGGTAGACCTCGTTGGAGCGGGTCTGGAGCAGGCTGACCGTGGCGGCGATGTTCTCGATCCCGGCCGGGACGCCTTCGTACTCGGCGGCGACCTGCTTCATGTGGCCGGGCTCGTAGCGGGCGTAGACGTGGGCGATGTCCTGGGTGACCGCGACGAGCCGGGAGGGCTGGCGCTGGTCGTAGCCGCCGTCCGCACGGCGTTCCAGGATGTTCCACATGTGCTCGCCGGGCCGGGGCTCCTCCAGGCGGCGCAGGTCGTGCTCGTGGACCTTCGCGAACAGGGGGCCGACTTCCTGGGCGGCTTCGGCGGCCCGGTGGAGCAGGGCGTAGACCTGGGCGACCTGGTCGGCCATCCGCTTGTCGGCCGGGTACTTGTCGGCGGTGTTGACCGCGAGCTGCCGCACCGCCTCACCGACTGAGGCGATGCCCTCGGTCAGCCCCCAGTACTCGGCGGCCACGGCCAGCATCATCGGCGGCTCGTAGGCGGCGTACGCCTCGCGTACGGCCTCGGTCTCGGTCTCGAAGACGGACACGCAATCTCCTCCGAAGTGGTCGCTGCCGAACGGGTCGGCGGGGGTGGTGGTGTGGCCGGGCTCGTCGAAGTCGGTCAGGGCGTCGGGGCGGGTGTCCTTGGCCCAGCCGTCCTTGGCCCTGGCCATGAGCCGGGTGTGGACCTTCTTCGCGAGGTGCATGGCCCAGCGGGTGCAGCGGCCCCCCCACTTGGTGCCGTTGCGCGGTGCCAGGCGCAGGAAGCGCAGCAGGCCGCCCGTGGCGGCGGCGATCCCGCGTCCGAGGAGGCCGGGGACCATGGCGAGGGCGCCGACGGCCCCGGCGGCGACCTTCGCCGCCGCGCTGCGCAGCAGGTACCGCATCCCGGCCCTGCCCTTCTTCGCTGCGGCGGCCCAGGCGATACGGGCCCGCTTGCGGGCAGTGTTCGCGGCCTTGGCCACGCCTCGGCGGGCGGCGCGGGCCTTGGTGCCGGCCGACCGGACGGCGGAGGACCCGGCAAGGGCCCGGCCCGCCTTTACGGCGGCGGCCGTGCCGCGCATCCCGGCCCGGCCCGCCCGGCGGGCGGCGGCGGCCAGGGTGCTGCGGCTCTTCCCACCGGCCTTCCCGGC
>NZ_JBEXWB010000681.1:0-1379 GCF_040629645.1 Streptomyces sp. NPDC005899
ACCGCTCCCCCGGCCCCGGGCCGGCACGCCGGAGCTGTACCGGGCCGCCGCCGCGCTCCTCGCCGACCTGCGCCGCCACACGCCGCAGCTGGTCCTCTCCGAACGCGGTGTCGAGGCCCTCGCGCCCGGCGTCGCCGCCTGGTTCGAACGGGACGCCCGTCCCGACAGCGTCCGCCACGCACTCACCACCGACCTGCCCGTCCCCCTGAAGCACCCCGCGAAGCTCCTGCGGCACCGCATCACCGCGCTCCTGCCGCCACCGCTGCCCGGGGCCGGGGACCTCACGCCGGTGCACCGCGGGGCCGTCGTCATCCCGCTCCAGAACTGCGACACCTGCGACCGCGCCTTCCGCTCCCGCCGCCCGGGCCACTGCCGCGGCTGCGAGGCACCCCCGCACGCCACCGCCTGACGCCCCGCTGCCACCGCCGCGCCTCGCGGCACCGTTCGCCCGGATGGCCCCACCCCTGTGGTGGGGGGAACGCGTCCGACCGAGCGTGGAGGGGACCAGTGGGCACCCACAGGTTTCCATCCTGCAGAGGAGCGACGATGTCGGAACGCAACACCTTGGTGCGCAGCATCCATGATCTCGGTCTGGCCGCCTGGTTCGGTGGCTCGCTGATGGGTGCCGTGGGGGTGAACGGTGCAGCCGCGAGCGAGGGGACGACCGAGACGGACATGGGCAGGATCGCCAGTGCGGGCTGGGCGAAGTGGACGCCCGTGAACGCCGCGGCGATCGGGCTGCACCTCATGGGCGGCACCGGCCTGCTGTCCGCCAACGCCACCAGGGTCCACACCCAGCAGGGGGTGGCCGCCTCCACGCTGGCGAAGACACTCCTGACCGGCGCCGCACTGGCGGCCACCGCCTACAGCCGCGTCCTGGGCAAGAAGGTGGAGCTGGCGAGCTCCAACGACCCCGAGGATCTTGAGAAGGCGGCTCAGCACCCCGTGGACCTGCACCAGGCCCGGAAGCAACTGACGATCATGCAGTGGGCGATCCCCGCCCTCACCGGCGCCGTGGTGGTGCTCAACGCGCTGCACGGGGAGCAGCAGAAGCCCCTCCAGCAGAAGGTCGGCATGCTCCAGCGGGCGGCGTCCCAGGTGCACGTGCCCTACCACCTCGGCCACTGATCCCGGCAGAGGGGGACGGCCCCCCGTCCGCGCGCGAGCGACGGACCGGGGGCCGTCCCGCCTCACGTGCGGGTCTGCCGCACGTATCGAGGTTCGCCGCGATGAGGAACTGCCGGGTCGTCCGCGGCAGCCCGACGACCTGGGCCCTGCTCATCCCCCCTACGGCATCGGCCCCGGGCATCTCGACGCCCGCCGCCCCGTCCGCCCAGCGCAGCGCGGGCGACCCCCGGAACGGCTCGGCCCTCGTCGCC
>NZ_JBEXWB010000682.1:0-1374 GCF_040629645.1 Streptomyces sp. NPDC005899
CCGCCGGCCACGGGCCCGTGCCCCCGGCGCCCGCCTCCCGGCTCCGGCGCCTGGTCGTCCCCGCCGGGGTCATGGCCGCCGTCGTGGCCGCCTTCGGCTACGTGGCCACGGTCGACCCCCACGAACCCGGCCACTACCCGGTCTGTCCCCTGCTCCGCCTCACGGGGGTGCTCTGCCCCGGCTGCGGCGGACTGCGCAGCGCCCACGACGTCGCCCACGGCGACATCGTCGCGGCCCTCGGCTCCAACGCCCTGGCCGTCGCCGGCTACGCCGTCTTCGCGGCGGTCTGGGTGCTCTGGATGGTCCGTGCCGCCCGGGGGCAGCCGATGCGCGTCGGCCTCGCGCCCGTCCACTGGTGGGCAGTCGGGGCGGTCCTGGTCGTCTTCTCCGTCGTCCGGAACCTGCCGTTCGGCTCGGCGCTGGCCCCGTGACCGCCCAGCCAGTGGGACGTGCGGTCACCGGATGCGGGGCCGCGGCCCTCCTGCGGATACCATCGGTGTGGCTGATCCTGTTCCCTCATCATCCTTCCGGAAGGGGGCCGCTCGCGTGAGTGTGCTCGACGAGATCATCGACGGCGTACGCGCCGACCTCGCAGAGCGGCAGGCGCGCGTCAGCCTCGACGAGCTCAAGGAGCGCGCCGCCCGCGCTCCCGAGGCGAAGGACGGAGTCGCCGCCCTGCGCGGCGAGGGTGTGACCGTCATCTGCGAGGTCAAGCGTTCCAGCCCCTCCAAGGGGGCCCTTGCCGCCATCGCCGACCCGGCCGCGCTGGCCGCGGACTACGAGGCCGGTGGCGCGTCCGTCATCTCCGTCCTCACCGAGGAGCGCCGCTTCGGCGGCTCGCTCGCGGACCTGGAGGCCGTCCGTGCCAAGGTCGACATCCCGGTCCTGCGCAAGGACTTCATCGTCACCTCGTACCAGCTGTGGGAGGCGCGGGCGTACGGCGCCGACCTCGCCCTGCTGATCGTCGCCGCCCTCGACCAGGAGGCCCTGGTCTCCCTCATCGAGCGCGCCGAGTCGATCGGTCTGACGCCGCTCGTCGAGGCGCACGACGAGGAGGAGGCGGAGCGTGCCGTGGACGCCGGGGCGAAGATCATCGGCGTGAACGCGCGCAACCTCAAGGACCTCAAGGTCGACCGGACCACGTTCGAACGTGTCGCGCCCGAGATCCCCGGCCACATCGTCAAGGTGGCCGAGTCGGGTGTCCGCGGTCCGCACGACCTGATCGCCTACGCCAACGCCGGCGCGGACGCCGTGCTCGTCGGCGAGTCCCTGGTCACCGGCCGCGACCCCCGGGGCGCCGTCGCCGACCTGGTGGCCGCCGGCACCCACCCCGCGCTCCGGCACGGACGGGGCTGAGACCCTACCCATGACCGC
>NZ_JBEXWB010000683.1:0-1371 GCF_040629645.1 Streptomyces sp. NPDC005899
CTCGGCGGCTTCTTCACCGACCACGCCTCCTGGCGCTGGTGCTTCTACATCAACGTGCCGTTCGGCCTCGTCAGCCCCGCCGGCCGGCCCCACGTCCGCACCCCGATGGGCCGTCCTCGGCGGGGGCACGCCCGACACGGACGCCCTCGCCCCCGCCGCGTACGCCGACCCCGCCGCGCTCGGCACGGCGCTGGCCTCCGGCGCCGACGTCCCCGGCGTCCTCGTCCTCGCACCCTCGGGACCGCGCGGCACGCGTGACGAGCCGGCCCGGGTGCGCGAGGCCGTAGGGGCGACGCTCGAGGCGGTCAAGTACCTCCTCGCCGACCCGCGCCTGGAGTCGACGAGGCTCCTGCTCCTCACCCGGGGAGCCGTGGCCGCCGCCCCGGGGGACGAGGTCGACGACCTGCCCGCCGCCGCGGCACGCGGACTGGTGCGCACCGCCGCCAGCGAGCACCCGGGCCGTTTCGTCCTCCTCGACGTCGACGCGGCGGACCCCGACGACGTGCGGTCCGCCGCGGTGGCCGCCGTCGCCGGCGGACCCGAGTGCGCGCTGCGCGAGGGGCGCCTGCTCGTGCCGCGGCTGCGACGCGCCGCCGACCGGCCCACGGGCCGGGCCGGGGGCGGCGAGCCGGTGGTCCTCGACCCCGACGGCACCGTCCTGATCACCGGCGGCACCGGTGGGCTCGGCAGCCTGATGGCCCGTCACCTGGTGGTCCGGCACGGGGTCCGCCACCTGCTGCTGACCAGCCGCAGGGGCGACGCCGCACCGGGCGCCGAACGGCTGGCCGCCGAACTGGAGGAACTGGGGGCGAGTCTCACGGTCGTCGCCTGCGACGTCGCCGACCGCGCCCGCCTCGCCGCGGTCCTCGCCGACGTACCGGCCGCGCACCCGCTCCGCGCCGTCGTCCACACGGCGGGCGTGCTGTCCGATGCCACGGTGGAGAACCTGTCACCCGGCGACATCGACCGGGCCCTCCACGCCAAGGCGGGCGGCGCGTGGCATCTCCACGACCTGACCCGGCACCTGGACCTGGACGCGTTCGTGCTCTTCTCCTCGGTCGCCGGACTGCTGGGGAGCGCCGGCCAGGGTGCCTACGCCGCGGCCAACGCGTTCCTCGACGCCCTGGCGCAGCACCGCCGGGGCCAGGGGCTCGTGGCCACCTCGCTGGCGTGGGGGATGTGGGAGGCCACCGAGGGCGGCATGGCCGGGGAACTGGGCGCCGCGGACCTCGCCCGCTGGGCCCGTCTCGGGATGCGCCCGCTGACCGCCGCACGCGGCACGCTGATGTTCGACGCGGCACTCGCCGGGGGCGAGCCCCTGCTCGTCCCGGTGGAACTGGACCCGGCCGCACTGCGGGACTCCGGCGCGAC
>NZ_JBEXWB010000684.1:0-1339 GCF_040629645.1 Streptomyces sp. NPDC005899
GGGCCGGCGCCCAGGCCGCCGCCCGTTCCGACCTCTCCTGGGCCCACAGCCTGCTGGAGCGCGCGGTCGGCCTCGACCCCGACGACGCCGGATCGGTCCGCAGGCTCGGCGAGGTGCGGGTGGCCCTGGGCGGAACCGAGTCCGGTGCGGCCCTGCTGCGCCGGGTACGGGACCTGGAGTCCGCGCCGGTCGAGTCGGCGCACGCCCGGCTGGCACTCGTGGGGCTCGATCCCGGCGGCCCGGGGCCCGGGGTCACCGCCACGGCCCGTGCGGTGCTGCCGGTCTTCGAGGCGGCGGGCGACTCGGTGGGGCGGGCCCGGGCACACCTGCGGCTGGCCCAGCGGCTCCAGCAGGCGGGCCGGCACGAGGAGTCGGAACGCGATCAGGCGCGGGCCCTGGAGCAGGCGGTGCTGGCCGGGGCCGAGCCGGAGCGCGCCGGAGCGCTCGGGGCCATCGGCATCTCCCTGTGGCGCGGCCCGGCTCCCGCACACGAGGCGGTGGAACGCTGCCGGGACCTCCTGGCGGAGCACGGCGGGGGGCGCCCCACGGTCCGGCTCACCCTGAACTGCCCCCTGGCCGTGCTGTACGCCCTCCAGGACCGGCCCCACGAGGCCTACCGCTGCCTGGCCGAGGCGGCGGAACTGGCCCGGAAGCTGCGGTTCGCCGAGGCGGAGGTGTTCCTGCCGGTGTTCCGGGCGGCGGTGGAGTCGCTGCTCGGCCACGGCTCCGCCGCGCTGGAGCTGCTGGCCCGCGCCGACGAGGCGGCGCGGCGCACCGGCATGACGGGGATGCGGACGGCCGTCGCCCTGGACGCCGCCCGCATCGAGCTCGACTCGGGGCGCAC
Organism: Streptomyces sp. NPDC005899; assembly: GCF_040629645.1. Lineage (NCBI taxonomy): Bacteria > Bacillati > Actinomycetota > Actinomycetes > Kitasatosporales > Streptomycetaceae > Streptomyces > Streptomyces sp. NPDC005899. Next base: position 845 of record NZ_JBEXWB010000684.1, read on the forward strand.
GCGCCGGGCGGCCACCCGGCTCGCCGGTATCGGGGACGGGGTGGAGCTGAGCCACGCCGACGCGGTCGACCTGCGCGGGATGCGCGGCCGGCTGTCGGCAGCCGAGGGGCGCCCGACCGCGGCGGTGGCCCACGCGGACCGGGCGGTGGCGGCGTCGCTGCTCACCGACTCCCCCGTGGTCCAGGCGACGGCCGAACTGGACCGTGCCGCCACCCTGTACGCGCTGGGGCGGCGGGCGGACGCCCGGGCCTGCGCACGGGCCGCGCGGGAGAGGTTCGCGGCCAAGGGCCACCTGCCGGGGGTCCGCCGGGCCGCCGCCTGCGTGCCGGAGGAGCCCGTGCCGGACGGGACCGCGCTCACCACGACGGAGAGGAGCTGACCGATGGAGGCCACCGGAACAGGCACGGCACCGGGGCGGGGGCTGACCTGGAGCCTGCGCGGACGCGGCCCCGAGGACGTACCGGTGGCCGCCGACCCCGGCCCGCCGGGCGGGCG
>NZ_JBEXWB010000685.1:0-1329 GCF_040629645.1 Streptomyces sp. NPDC005899
CCTGCGGCCGGCCACGCACACCCGGGCCCCCGGGATCCACCTGGCGGGGGCATGGACCGCCACCGGCTGGCCCGCCACGATGGAGGGCGCCGTCCGCAGCGGCCTCAGCGCCGCGGCCGCCGCGCTCGGCACCCTCGGCCGCACTCACGAACATCCGCTGCAGGAGGCGGCATGAGCAGTACCACCGGAACAAGAGGAGAGTCTGTGACCCCGGCGAATCCGGCTTACGGCACCGTGGCGGACACCACGGATGTCACCGCGCTTCTGGAGCGCGGGAGGGCCCTGTCAGCGCCGGTGCTGCGAGCTGCCGTGGACCGGCTGGCGCCGCCCATGGACACCGTCGCGGCCTACCACTTCGGCTGGATCGACGCCCACGGCCGGCCGGCCGACGGCGACGGCGGCAAGGCCGTGCGCCCCGCGCTGGCCCTGCTGTCCGCGGAGGCGGCGGGCGCCCCGGCCGAGGCCGGCATCCCGGGCGCCGTCGCGGTCGAACTCGTGCACAACTTCTCGCTGCTGCACGACGACCTCATGGACGGCGACGAACAGCGTCGGCACCGCGACACCGTGTGGAAGGTGCACGGACCGGCCCAGGCCATCCTCGTGGGCGACGCGCTGTTCGCGCTGGCCAACGAGATCCTGCTGGAACTCGGCACGGTGGAGGCCGGGCGTGCGGCCCGCCGGCTGACCACGGCCACCCGCAAGCTCATCGACGGGCAGGCCCAGGACATCTCCTACGAGCACCGCGAGCGGGTCACCGTCGAGGAGTGCCTGGAGATGGAGGGCAACAAGACGGGCGCCCTGCTCGCCTGTGCCGTCTCCATCGGCGCCGTGCTCGGCGGAGCCGACGACCGTACCGCCGACACCCTCGAGGCCTACGGCTACCACCTGGGCCTCGCCTTCCAGGCCGTCGACGACCTGCTCGGGATCTGGGGCGACCCGGAGTCCACGGGCAAGCAGACCTGGAGCGATCTGCGTCAGCGCAAGAAGTCGCTGCCGGTCGTGGCCGCGCTCGCCGCGGGCGGACCGGCCTCCGCCCGGCTGGGCGACCTGCTGGCCGCCGACGCGAAGAGCAACGACTTCGACAGCTTCTCCGAAGAGGAGTTCGCCGCGCGTGCGGCACTCATCGAGGAGGCGGGCGGCCGCGAGTGGACCGCCCAGGAAGCCCGCCGCCAGCACACGGTCGCCATCCAGGCGCTGGACGGCGTCGACATGCCGCACCAGGTGCGGGCGCAGCTCACGGCGCTCGCCGACTTCGTCGTCGTACGGAAGAGATGATCACTATTCAGATATGACTCGCAGTCGCCGGCGGGCGCCCCTCGGGGCGCCCGC
>NZ_JBEXWB010000686.1:0-1326 GCF_040629645.1 Streptomyces sp. NPDC005899
CATGGATCCCCACCCATGGACCGCACCCGGCTTACCCCCGTCGGGTACGGAGCCGCACCGGACACCGCCGCCGCCGAACAGGCAAGGCCCCCCACGGCCCTCACCCGCTCTTTTCGGTGGTGCCGGATTCGCACCCGACGTCGTACAGCTTTTCGGCTGGCGCGGATGGGGGCGAGACGTTTCAACTGTGGCCGAAACCCCGTGGTGACCTCCTGTGACCATATGCATACCCTTTGATGGGGGCGATTGCTGTTGCAACAGGTGGGGGATCGGTGCTGCGTATCCACGTGTCCGGAGTGGACCTTTCCAGGGTGCGGATGGCCACCAGGCCGGACGCCTTGTGGGAAACCATTCTCAGTTTTCACCGGCTCAGGGACCGCCGGGGTTCCACGGTGTTCGGGAAATGGCGGGCGGAATCCCGTACCCGGTTGAATGGTGAAACACGTCTGCTGTCCGCGGTGGTTCCGCTGCGCGGGTATTTCCCCGACTTTCTGACGCCCTCCGAGGGGGGTGCCGATCCGCTGGGGCTCGACGCCGGAATGGAGGCGCTGCGCGACACTCCGGCGGGCCGCCTGCATGACGAGGTGGCACTGCTGGCCCTGAACCGTGCCCCGGCGCACCGGTCACCGGCCGCCGGCCGCTCCTCGCCCGCCGCTCTGCTGGAGGCGCTCGCCGAGGGCCGCACAGAGCCTCTGGGCCGCCTCATCAGCGCCCTGCGCGGCTACCACCGTGCCGCGGTCGAGCCGTACTGGCCGCACATCCAGGCGAGCGTCGAGGCGGACCGGGCCCTGCGGGGCCGGGCGCTGCTGGACGGCGGCGCGGACGAGCTCCTCGCCACCCTGCCGCCGATGATCCGCTGGCGTGCGCCCGTGCTGGAGGCGGACTACCCGGTCGACCGGGATCTCCACCTGGACGGCAGGGGCCTGCTCCTGCAGCCCTCGTTCTTCTGCCGCGGGACCCCGGTCGTCTACCGGGACCCCAGCCTGGCGCCCGTCCTGGTCTACCCGGTCACCCATCCCGGCGCCCCGGCCTTCGCGGAACCGGGCCCCTGGCTCGGCCGCCTCGTGGGACACACCCGCTCCGCCGTCCTCAAGGCCATCGGCGACGGCTGCACGACGAGCGAACTCGCCCGCCGTGCGGGGGTCTCGCTGGCCTCGGCCAGTCAGCACGCCTGCGTGCTGCGCGAGGCCGGCCTCGTCCTGACCCTGCGCCACGGCAGCTCCGTCCTGCACACGCTCACCCCGCTGGGCGCGTCACTGCTCAGGGGCGGGGCGCCCCTCGCGCCCGCCTGACCGAGGCCCGGCGGGCCCGGGGCGCCCGCGCGGC
>NZ_JBEXWB010000687.1:0-1322 GCF_040629645.1 Streptomyces sp. NPDC005899
CTCCCGATCCGCCTTCCGGCCCGCTCTCCGGCCCGCCGTCCGTGCCCCCGCCGTCCGTGCCGTTCTCCGCACCGGCGCCGCCGTCGGGCTCGCCGCCCTGAGGGGGCACCCCGCCGCCGCCCGGCCCACCGGGATCCGGGTCGTCGCCGTCGTCCCCGCCCGGGTCCGCGTCCCTGAGCGCGTCGTCCAGCTTCTCCTCGTCGAGACCCGGGGCGTCGAACGGATTGCGTCGGCGCCGGTGGGGGAGGGCCAGCAGGGCGGCCTGCCGGACGTCCTGCGCGGTGACCTCCTCGCGGCCCGCCCACGCGGCGAGCGCGGTCGCGGTACGGGCCATGACGATGTCGGCCCGCATACCGTCCACCTCGAACGCCGCGCACGTGGCCGCGATCTGGCGCAGCACCCCGTCGCCGAGCACCACCCGCGGCAGGAGGCCGCGCGCGGCGGCGATCCGCTCCCGCAGCGCCGCCTCCTCGTCGGCCCACCGCGCGGCGAAGGCGGCCGGATCGTCGTCGTACGCGAGTCGCCGCCGGACGACCTCGACGCGCAGATCGGTGTCGCGGGAGGCGGCCACCTCGACGGTCAGCCCGAAACGGTCGAGCAACTGCGGCCTCAGTTCGCCCTCTTCGGGGTTCATCGTGCCGACCAGCAGGAAACGGGCCGCGTGCCGCACGGACACGCCCTCACGCTCGACGTACGACGCGCCCATGGCCGCCGCGTCGAGCAGCAGGTCCACCAGGTGGTCGTGGAGCAGGTTGACCTCGTCCACGTAGAGGACCCCGCGGTGCGCGTCCGCCAGGAGCCCCGGCTCGAAGGCCTTCACGCCCTCCGAGAGCGCCCGTTCGATGTCGAGGGCGCCCACGAGCCGGTCCTCGGAGGCGCCGACCGGCAGTTCCACCGTCCGCGCGGGTCGCGACACCCCCGCCCCGGCTTCGTGAGGCCCGTCCGGGCACGCCGGGTCGGGCGCCTGGGGATCGCAGGAGAAACGGCACCCGGCGACCACCGCGACCTCCGGCACCAGCGCGGCCAGCGCCCGCACCGCGGTGGACTTGGCCGTGCCCTTCTCCCCCCGCACGAGAACCCCGCCGACAGCCGGACTCACGGCGTTGAGCAACAGCCCGAGCCGCAGGTCGTCCTGCCCGACGATGGCGGTGAAGGGATACGGCGTACTCACAGGGCCTCCTCGTTCACGGAAACATCGGTTCCGGCCCCGGTGTCCCCGGGCGCCTCGTCCCGGCCACGGGCCGCGGGGAATCGGGACCGCTCGGCGCGGCCCTCGGCTCCCGCGATCCCGCCGCCGGCGTCCGGGGCGGAGCCCCGGTCAC
>NZ_JBEXWB010000688.1:0-1306 GCF_040629645.1 Streptomyces sp. NPDC005899
GGGGCCCCGCCGGGAGTCCGGCGGGGCCCCGCGCCGCAGCGAGACGCGGAGGGCCGGGACCTGTCCGTGGACGAGCAGCGTCCTGGCCGGCACCGCTACCGTCCGCCGGTGGCCTGACGGCCCGGTGTCACTTCAGGTGCCGGGTGAAGAACTGGGCCGCCGCGTCCCCCGCGTACTGCGGGACGCCGGTGTGCCCGCCCATGTTGGCGTGGAGCGTCTTCTCCTCGGAGCCGAAGGCGTCGAACAGGTCGAGGGCCGCCTGCCGGTCGTTGCCTTCGTCGTCCCACTGCAGCAGGACGTGCAGGGGGACGGTGACCCGGCGGGCCTCCTCCAGCGTGGTGCGGGGGACGAAACTCCCGGCGAACAGGACGGCGGCCGAGATGCGCGGCTCGACCACCGCCAGCCGGGTCCCGACGGAGATCACTCCCCCCGAGTACCCGACCGGGCCGCCGATCCCGGGCAGCGACAGGAGGGCGTCCAGGGCGGTCTGCCACTCCGGGACCGCCTGGTCGACGAGGGGGAGGATGAGGGCGTCGATGATCTCGTCGGTGACCGGCTCGCCGGCCCCCATGGCCCGGCGCAGGTCGGCGCGGGCCTGCTCGGCGCCGGGCAGGCGGGGCCGGTCGCCGCTTCCGGGGAGCTCGATGGTGGCCGTGGCGAAGCCCTGCGCCGCGGAATGGCGGGCCCGGGCCACCAGCCGGGGGTAGGTCCTGCGCAGCCCGAGAGGAGGGGGGCTGAGCAGGATCAGCGGCGTCGGCGCGGATGCGGACGCGGACGGCGGCCATGGGGATACGGGCGCAGACGCTGATGCGGGCGCAGACGCTGATACGGATGGGGATGCAGACGCCGATGCGGGCGCGGACGCTGGTACGGATGCGGATTCGGGCGTCCACAGGATGCCGGGGATGTCACCGAGAACGAATTCGCGTTCAAGGACAGCGTCGTCGAGACGCTGCCGGGAGGTGAAGCGCATGGTCGTGCCTTCCGGGAATGCCAGGGAACGGCGCTCCCGGACGACCTATCGCCCGACCGTGACCCCGGAGGGGAGCACCCACGTCGATACGTTCACGGGTACCACCTCCTCGCTCTCCTGCACGGCCTCCGGAAACCTAGCAGCGGCCGCCGTGGTCCGCCAACGTGTTTCGTGCGCGTCCACGTCGGCGGAGGCCCGATGGTCGGGCCCGAGGTCGGCCGGCGGTCGGGCAGACGTGTGCAAGGGCAGACGTGTGCAAGGGCAGACGTGTGCGAGGGCGGTCACCGGGTGTCCGGTGACCCCCCACGCCCGCACGTCGTGGCACCCCGGGGC
>NZ_JBEXWB010000689.1:0-1291 GCF_040629645.1 Streptomyces sp. NPDC005899
CAGACGGCTCGACGGTCTCGGCCTCGGTCACGTTGTCGCTGGTCATCGATGCATCTTCCATGATCGGGAGTTACACCGATCGTTTTACAGTCCCTCCTTAAGCGCCAGATGTTCGGCCGAGCTGGCTTCGTGCTGCTCCGCAAGCGAGTTCTGTGGGCTCACTGATCGATGTCAGGTGCACGCGATACCTTCCCCACATGGGTGTTTACCTGGTGAGCGTCGGCGCGGAGGAGTGGTTCGGTGACGAGGAGGACGGATGGGGTGATGTTGCTTCGGCAGTCGATGCTGAACTCAGGCGGCGGGGCCTGCCGCCCTACGAGGACGTCCCCGCGGAGACCGACTTCGCCCCTGGCTCAGGACAGGCCTTCGAGGAAAAGCTGACCCCCGGCATGACCGGGTTCCTCGCCTTGTGCCAGAGGCACCTGTCACGAGAGGAATCGGAGATCCTCTGCGGCTGGACCGTGCTCGTGCCCTTTTCGCTCGATGAGGAGATCTGGTTGCCCATCGAGTCCGACGACCACGAGTCCATGGTGGCCGGCGCTCCTCAGGTACTACCGCTCGCCGAGAAGCTGGCGGCAGCCATCGATCTGCCAGCCGAAACTCCGGCAACGTGCGACAACCTCGACCTGAGCACGTGGTTCGGGCACCAAGCAAAGGAACTGGCCACTACTCGAACAGGACCGTGGACCCAGGACCTGGACACAGCCTTCTACGTCGCACTGTTCCTGCGCGCTGCACAGCACTCAATCCGGCGCGGCTGCCCCATCGTCTGCAACTGAGGCTCGCCTTCGGTCTCACTGGTCTCCCAGCGAAAATCACCCACCGTGCGCGCATCACGGAAAGCGAGCCAGAACCATTGTCGGAACTGCGGTTGTCGGTCTTGCTGGAGCATCTCTCGACCGAGAGACGGGAACCGGCGGCCTGGGCGGCAGCGGCGCCTGTGGCGGGTACGAAGAGACCTGCCAGCAGAACGCCGGCCACTGCGGTCGAAAGCCGCTTTCCTGCGAGGAGTTTCATGCCTCATAGGTAGTGGCTGACGTCGTCTCGACGAGACCCGGCCGGGACGACGTCACTCGTACGCGCCGCCCACACCACCTCCAGGTGTGAAGCCGCAGCTCACAGCCCCAGAGGCGCGCGCTGGCGCGCGCCCCAGGGCTCACCCTCGGAAATCACGACCGTTTGCGGGTGGTGACAGCGTTCTTACCGACGCCCCCCGCTCGTGTCCGCGTCGGAGCGACGCACTGGCCTGCTGGTTCCTGTCGTTCAGCGTTCTGATGGCCGCATTGGCGAG
>NZ_JBEXWB010000690.1:0-1291 GCF_040629645.1 Streptomyces sp. NPDC005899
CTGACGCCCTCGGGGGCGGCCGGCCACTCCCCCGGCCCCGCGCCCCCCGCTCCCGCCCGCTGCCGCGCCCCGGCGCCCTGCGCCCCCGCGCCCTGTGCCGGGAGCGTGACGGCGACCGTCGGCCGGTCGGCCGGGGGCGCGGGGACGGCCGAGAGGTCGTAACCGCAGGCACCGCAGAACAGGTCGCCCGGCTCCAGCGGTTCCTCGCAGCTGGGGCACCCCGGCAAGGAGGCCCGCTGGTGGCTCTGTGACATCTTCACACCCAGGTCCGGGGGCGGAAGCGGTTGGCCCGCTCCACCAGTTCGATCCGCTCGTCCTCCCGCTGAGCGAGCCGGGCGAGCATCCGGTACGAGCGTTCGAGGCCGAATCTGAGGCCCCGCTCGTCCAGCTCGCTGCCCAGCAGCGTCCGTGCCTCCCCGGCCGCGGGGGAGACCGGAGCCGAGGGCCCGGCGGAGGGACTACCGGAGAGTACCCAGTCGAGCCCCGTGCCCAGCACCTCGGCCGACAACTGCTCGCGGCGCACGGCGTCCAGGCCGTACTCCCGCAGTGCCGTCACCTGGTCCGCGGCGGCCGACAGGTCGTCGAGCAGCGGTTCGCGCGGGTCGCGTCCGCGCAGCCGCGCCCGCACCGAGGCCACCCGGGCCGCCGTGTAGTGGATCGAGGCCTCCGGTACGGACTCCAGCGTCCGCACGGCCCCGGTCCGGTCGCCCGCGGCGATCTGCACCCGGGCCAGCCCGAAAGCGGCGCTGACGAAACCCGGGTCGGTCGCCCACACCAGGCGGTAGTACTCGGCGGCGTTGTCCAGCTGGCCCAGCACCTCCGCGCAGACGCCCAGCGCGAGCTTGGGCGCCGGCTCGCCCGGGAAGGCGTCGTAGACCGCGTCGAAGGACAGCGCCGCGTTCTCGTCGTCACCGGTCACCAGCGAGGTGACACCGCGGTACCACACGACCCGCCAGTCGTCCGGATGCTGCGCCTCCAGGGCCGTCAGCGCCCGGACGGCGGAGTCGGCCTCGTCCGTCTCCAGGAGGGCGCGCAGCTCCCGCAGCCGGGTCTCCGGTGAGGCGGCGGGCACCGCGTGGAGGGCCGAGATCAGCTCGGCGGGCGCCGAGGCCATCAGTCCGGCGAGGAATCCCGCGTTCGGATCGTTCGCGTCGACCCGCGGCACCGGCAGGGCGAGGGCGGTCGCCCGCGCGTCGAGGGCCGCGAGCCGGGGCCCGCGGGACGCGTGCGCGACCGGCGGGGGAGGGGGCAGCGGAGGGCGGGGGGCCGGGACGACCGGCGGCGCCGGAGG
>NZ_JBEXWB010000691.1:0-1283 GCF_040629645.1 Streptomyces sp. NPDC005899
GCTCCGCCGGCGCGGTCGGCGACCGCGAGCCCGGCTTCTCCCCCGCGCGCCCGCACCGGGCCCTGAGCGCCTTCGCGGAGCCAGTAGAGTCAGCCCGCATCGGCGGGCGCCCGTCCGCCGGAGGCCAGGGAGCGAAGCGTGCTGATCCCCCACGACACCCGGATCGCCCTCGACACGGTGGTCGAGCTGGTGAACACCGCCCCGGAGACCGAGCGGGCCGACGGGCTCCCCGACGTCGCCGCGCTCTACGGCTTCGCCGAGCGCCACCACATCAGCGGCGTCGGCGTGCTCGGCGAGAAGGACCTGTGCGCCGTCCGGGAGGTCCGGAGCCGCTTCGCCGACATATTCGCGGCGGGGGACGCCCGCGCGGCAGCCGATCTCGTGAACGCGCTCGTGGCCGCCGCGGGTACGACCCCGCAGCTCACCAACCACGACGGCTACGACTGGCACGTGCACTACTTCGCGCCGGACGCCTCCCTGGCCGACCATCTCGCGGCCGACTGCGGCATGGCCCTGGCGTTCATCGTCGTGGCGGGCGAGCAGGAGAGGCTGCGGCGGTGCGAGGCGCCGGACTGCCGGGACGCCTTCGTCGACCTGTCGCGCAACCGGTCCCGCCGCTACTGCTCCAGCCGCACGTGCGGGAACCGGCTGCACGTCGCCGCCTACCGGGCCCGTCGCCGGGAGGCGGCCGGCTGACGCCTCCCGGACGCGGCTCACCGGCCCGCGGTGCGCGACCCGGGGGCGGGACGCCGGAGCGGGGCGGTCCGCTCACAGGAGGAAGAGGTCGTGCAGCGCGGCCATCAGCAGCAGGCCGCCGACGACCGTCAGGAAGATCATCAGGGGCGGCTGGGACAGGGCGAAGAGGCAGCCACGCGGCTCCTCGGCAGGGGGTGCGGGGGATTCGCCCCGCGATGTGTCCACCATCTCGTAGTGATCATGACCCACCCGCACCCGTGCCTCGGCCGATACGCCTGTCCTGGAGCGGAGTTCACCCGCTCCGGGCCGCACATATTCGCTACGGTGTCCGACCGCCCCGCCCGTTGTCGACCGTACGCCCGACTGCCCGGCGCGGGCGGCCGGCGCAGCGCGGGGCGGCGCCGGGGGCCCGCACGACCGGTTCCGGCGGGAGAACGACGCCGCGGTGCTCGTGACGGTTTCCGGCCTCGCGTCTCCTCGACGGGGAGGCGGACGCCGTCCTGCCCGTCACAGCGGCGCGCGGCGCCGCGCTCAGATGCCGTGCTTCTTGAGGATCGCCTCGATGTCGCTGAAATCGTCGCCGGCCC
>NZ_JBEXWB010000692.1:0-1278 GCF_040629645.1 Streptomyces sp. NPDC005899
GACCTCCCCCGCGACCGCGAGGCCGCGGCCGCAGAGCAGCGCCACCCGCATGACGCCGGTTTTCAGGACGGCGTCGTCGCCCCCCGAGGTGCTCTGCGGCCGGCGCGCCCACGGGCGTATCCGGCCGGCGGGGCGGTTCGACGCCTCAGGCGGCCGCATTGCTCATCCGGCGACGGACGACGAAGACGGCGCCACCCATGGCCGCCGCGGCGACGAGACCGCCGCCCACCTGCATCTCCACCGAACTCGGGCCGATGGATCCGCCGAGGCCGCCTTGCGCGCCCCGGCTGGGCAGGACGGTGAAGCGGGCCGTGGCGACCGGGTCCGTCTCGTTGCCCCGGTTGCCGCGGTCCCCGCCGTTGCCGCGGTCCCCGGCGTCTCCGCGGTCCCCGGGATTTCCGCGCTCACCGCCGTTTCCGCCGTCACCCCCGTTGCCGCCGTTGCCGCCGTTTCCGCCGTTGCCCCCGTTGCCGAAGTTGTTGTCGCTGTCGTTGCACCTCACGGACAGGCTGTAGTGACCGGGCGTCGCGTTGTCGCGAATGCGCGCCGTGGCGTAACCGACCCGTCCCGGCGACAGGTTCACCGTCGGGAAGGCGTTCGACCAGACCTTGCCGCCGGAGCGGCCGCAGCCCTCGGCGCTGATCCGCAGGGTGGCGCCCTGGTGCACCGAGGACGGGTTGACCGTGACGTTGGTCGGGACATTGCTCGGGTTGTTGCCCGGGCCGCCGCCCGCGGCGGCCAGCGGGGCTGCGAGCCCGACGGCCGCGAATGCGGTCGCGGTCACCGCGAGAGCGCGTGAAGCACGCATCGTTGAAAACCTCCAGCGGGAAGCGCGCCCCGGAGCCTTGTTCTCCGGGATCAGTGGACGTGTACGCGTCCCATGACGAACCCTCACCACATACGCCTGCCGACGCATTTCGGCACTGCTCCACCCCGGTGAGCCGACACGCCGTAGCACCGGAGCACCGACTGACGGAGCCGCAGGTCACAGACCGTCAGAAATTGCGTGCACGCATTACTCCGAAGAGCAGAACGCCGCCGTGGGGGCCTCACCCGGCCACCCGTTCGCCCGCCTCCGATCGCCGCCCGGGGCCGCCGCACCTAGCCTGTGCGATGTCGCGACGAAGGGAGAACCATGGGCCGGGACCAGTGGGGCGGCGAGCGGAGCAGACGCACACCCTGGGGCGCGATCGCCCTCGTGATGCTCACCGGTGTCGCCCTCATGCGGAACGGCGTGGACTCCCCCGCCGGGCCGCCGCAACCGGCCGCGGCGGCCTC
>NZ_JBEXWB010000693.1:0-1248 GCF_040629645.1 Streptomyces sp. NPDC005899
GGACGGGGAGCGGAGTGCTGCGTTGCGGCCGGAGAACGTGGCGTACGTGATGTACACATCCGGTTCCACCGGCACACCGAAGGGCGTGGCCATCACGCACCGCGGCGCGGTGAACGGCGTGACCCAGCTCGTCCAGAGGGTGGGGATCCGTGCCGGGTCACGGATGCTGGCGGGGACCTCGGTCAACTTCGACGTGTCCGTCTTCGAGATCTTCACGGCCCTCGCCACGGGCGCCACCGTGGAGGTGGCGCGCGACGTGCTGGAACTCGCCGAGCGGGACGGCTGGTCCGGCGGGGTCATCAGCTCCGTACCGTCGGTGTTCGACGGCATCCTCGACGACGTCGCCGGCCGGACGGACGTCGACGCGCTGGTGTTCGCCGGTGAGGTGCTGTCGGCGCCGTTCGTGGAGCGGGTGCGCACCGCCATGCCCGGTACGCGGATCCTCAACGGCTACGGCCAGAGTGAGAGCTTCTACGCGACCGCTTTCGAAGTCCCCGCGGACGGGACGGGCGACCGCACGACCGGCGCTCCCATCGGTACCCCTCTGGGGAACATGCGGGCGTATGTGCTGGGGCCGGGTATGCAGCCGGTTCCGGTGGGGGTGACGGGTGAGTTGTACGTGGGGGGTGCGATCGGCCGCGGGTATCTGGGCCGGCCGGGGCTGACGGCCGAGCGTTTCGTCGCCGATCCCTGGGGCCCGGCGGGCGAGCGCATGTACCGCACCGGCGACCTGGCCCGCTGGACCGCCTCCGGGCATCTCGAGTGCGTCGGACGTGACGACAACCAGGTCAAGGTGCGCGGTTTCCGCATCGAACCGGCCGAGGTCGAGGCGGTGCTCTGCGACCACCCCGCGGTCAGGCAGGCGGTCGCCGTGGTCCGTGACACCGGCGGCTCCCGCATGCTCGTGGGTTACGTCGTGCCGGAGACGTCACCGGCCTCCGGGCCCGACCCGGCCGAGCTGAGGCGTTTCGTGGCGGAGCGGTTGCCGGAGTTCCTGGTGCCGTCGGCGTTCGTGCTGCTGGACCGGCTGCCCCTGGGGCTCAGCGGCAAGCTGGACCGGTCCGCGCTTCCCGAGCCGGAGTCGGCCGGGGGTGAGTACCGGGAGCCGCGGTCGCCGCGTGAGGTGGTGCTGGCGGGTGTGTTCGCGGAGGTGCTGGGTCTGGAGCGGGTGGGTCTGGACGACGACTTCTTCGCGGTGGGCGGGGACAGCATCCGGTCGATCCAGGTGGTGACGCGGGCGCGGGCGCG
>NZ_JBEXWB010000694.1:0-1237 GCF_040629645.1 Streptomyces sp. NPDC005899
CGTGGCGGAAGCGGCGGTGCTGCGCTACCAGCAGGCCGCCGCCGACCTGCTGGCGCAGCCCCCTCCGGCGCACCCTCCTGGCCGGTGCGACCGTCGCGCTCGCCGCCGTCACGGCGACCGGTCTCGTGGTCAACGGCGAATCAGCACCGCAAGGCCATGATCGAAATGTCACGGAGACCGCCGGCGCTCCCACCGACCGGTCGGCTCCCGCCGGCAGCACAGGGCGGAGCGGGGAGGCCACGGCATCCCCCACCGCGCCGCCTTCCGAGCCTGCCGCCTCCGTCGCCGTACGGCCCCCGCGCACCTCCGGGCAAGGGGTGCGGCCCGACGACCGCGAGCCGACCGGTCCGTCCGCCGGCGGTCCGGGCAACGACCGCCCCGCGACGAGTCCGGCACCCGCGCCGGGCGACGTGGACGCCTTCCCCGGGAAGGCGCGGGGCCGGTCCGCCGCCACGGGGACGCACCGGCCGCCCGGCCTGGCCAAGCAGGCGGAGAAGGCCGAGGGGAAGGCGTCGCAGAAGAAGGCCGCCAAGGCCTCCCGGCTGCGCTGAGGCCACGTGAGCCGCGAAGGTGATGCGGGGCCGCCCCGCGTCCCGCGCCGGACGGGTCGGCGCGGTCGAGCGGACCGCCGGCCGTCCGGCGGAGCGGGTGGACCGGATCTCCCGGCGATTCCGCGAGGAGCGGCTGAGTGCCCGGGAGACTCCCGGGCACGCTGAAGGTATGACACACATCTACGAAGGCCCTGCCACGCTCGTCATCGGGGGAGAGGAGACCAAGGTGACGGCCGTCCTCCGGGCCGCGGACCACGACGGCTCCGGAAGCTGGTCCGGCACGGTCAGTGCCGACGGCCTGCAAGCGGCATTCTGGGCGGCGGTGCAGAGCAGTGGCGTGACGATCCGTATGCCCGGCGGCCGCCAGGGCGTGGCTCAGATCGACATGGACGCCGAGAGCGGCAGCGCCCAGGTGACGGGTGGCGGCCCGGCACCGTTCTGAGTGCCGTCGCCGCGTCCCTTTCGCCGCGTGATCGGCTCGTTCCTCCGGGGCGGATGACGGGAGCCGCCGGCATGCCCGGCCCGGCCCCCGCCTCCCACGTCCGACCGTGATCGAGGCGTAGCCAGGCCCGCGAGGCCGGCCGCGTCGAGGATGCGGGTGACACGCACACCAGCCGCATGGAGGGACCGGCCGAGGCCGGGCCGCTGCGCGGCAGCCGCCTGGCAGGCCGCTCGGGGTCAGGGGC
>NZ_JBEXWB010000695.1:0-1235 GCF_040629645.1 Streptomyces sp. NPDC005899
ACCCCTGGCAGTTGCTCTCCGTGCCCGGCGTCCGGCCCGAGCAGGCCGACGGCTTCGCGAGGGCCCTGCTCGGCGCCGGGAGCGGACCCGGCGACGAGCGGCGCACGGCCGCTCTCGTGGGCTGGCTGCTGGAGCGGGCGGCCCTGCGGGGGCACACGGCACTGGAAGCGTCCGAGGTGCGCGCCGCGCTCGCCGGGTACGCGGTTCCCGATCCGGAGGCGGCCGTCCGGCACGCAGTGGCGGAGGGTGTCGTGCTCGTCTTCCAGGACGGCGTGGACGCCGGGGAGGCCGCCGGGCCCGGGGCACGGGACACCGAGGGCGCCGAGGAGGGCGCCGAGGAGTCCTCGCAGGGCGGGGAGGAGCACGTACGGCTCCTGCTCGGCCTGGACCGGTACGCCCTGGCCGAGGAGAGCCTCGCGGACGGCCTGGCCCGGCTGGTCAACTCCTGCGGGGAGGGAGCCGACTGGGGGCCGGCCGCCGCCGCTGCCCCGTCACCGTCCGCCGGGGAGCTGATCCGGGCGGTCGCGGGCGCGGGGCTGGTCGCCCACAGCGGCGGGGAGAGTGCCCGGGACGAGCCCGCCGCCCTGATCACCGCCGCGAAGAAGCTGGGGCTGCGGGCTCTCGGCACCACCCACAGCGAGGACGGCCGCCGCAGGCTGGCCGCCGCGGCCGGTGATCCGCGGGCCGCCGTCACCCTCTGGGACCTGCTCTCCGGTGCCGCGGGCCCGGGCCGCGACGCGGACGGGGCGCTCGACCTCGACCTGCTGGTCGTCCTCGACGCGCCCCAGCTGGGCGTGGAGGCTGCGGCGATGCTGGTGGAGTCCCTCGCGGACGGGGCGCGACTGGTGCTGAGCGGCGACCCGGGCGTGCTCGGCTCCGCCGGTGCGGGCCGGGTCTTCGGGGACGTCCTGGCGGCGCGGTCGTGCCCGCAGGTGGTGTCGCGGACTCCCGATCCCGGGCCGATCGGCGAGCTGGTCTCGGGGATCGGCATCGGTGAGCTCGGCCAGGTCGACGCCCCCGGCAAGGAGGTCGTGATCGTGCCCGTCCGCGACGCGGGTGAGGCGGTCCACCGCACGGTGCAGCTGGTCGCCGACTCGGTCCCGCGGGTGATCGGGGTGCCCGTGCCGGACACCCAGGTGATCACCGTCGGCCACGGAGGCCCGGCGGGCACCGTGGCCCTTAACGCGGCGCTCAAGCAGCGGCTCAACCCGGGCCCGGGCAGGTTCGGCGGGTTC
>NZ_JBEXWB010000696.1:0-1230 GCF_040629645.1 Streptomyces sp. NPDC005899
GGCGGCGGGACGGGCTCCGACGGCGGGGCCGTGTGCTCCCCGGCAGCCGTCGACCGCTCCTCACTCCCGCCGTCCGTGTACAGGTGGACCGCGCCACCACCGCCACCCAGCGCGGCGACGGCCACCAGCCCCGCCACCACAGCGGTACGGCGGCGTCTGCGGGCCCGGCCGCGGCGACGCTCGGCCCGGCCGGGCGCTCCCTGGTGCACCACCTGCGCCGCGGGCAGGAAGCCGGCGGCCGGGCCGTCCGCCGACGCCGCCACGGGGACGAGGGCCAGGCCCACCAGCAGGCTCTCGGCCGGGACCAGCCCCGACCGGTGCCCCGAGCAGACCGTGCAGCCCCGGGCGTGACGGGACAGCCGCTTGCGCCACAGAGCGGACGGAAGCCCGTCCCACTGGGCGGTGAGGTCCTCCAGCAGGACGCATCGCGGGTGGGCCGCCAGTGCGCGCACGACCACCCGGGCCGCTTCCAGCTGTGCCTTCATCCGCTGCACGCGGACCGCGGTGTGCTGGGCGGTCAGGTCGAGGGCGCAGGCGACCTCGGCACGGGTGAGCTGTCCGGCGGTCTCCAGCCACCACAGGGACAGCAGGGCGCGGTCGTCCTCGTCCAGCCAGCGGGTGGCCTCCGCGACCTCTCGTCGCTGCCCTGTCAGGCCGAGGCGCAGAAGTGTCAGCTCGACGAAGTCCGCCCGGTGGTCGACGACGTCGTGCGCCTCGTGCATCCGCACGGTCGGTATCTCCCCGTGGCCGCGCTCGCGCCAGTGCTCCCGCAGCTGGTTCATGGTGATCGCCACGAACCACGACCGGAAGCTCGCGGGCGTGCGCAGGGTGGGAAGGCCCCGGAGCATGCGCAGCACGCTCTCCTGGACCACGTCGTCGACGTCCGCGTGTCCGTTCAGCGCACGGCCGACGATGTTGTACACAAGGGGCAGATAGGACGCGACGAGCTGGTCCTGAGCCAGCTGGTCGCCCTTCTGCGCCGCCTTGACCAACTTCTGCTCGCGTGCCTCGCCCATGCTGCGCTCACTCTTCCGGGATCCCGTTCCGTCACTTCCCACATTCGGGAGACGCCGTGGGGCGGGGACGATAACAGGAAACCGGGCGCGGGCCGGCGAAACGTTTCTTCATCCACGTTCCCCGGCCGTGGGGGGGCCCCCCCCGCCGGGCGGGGGGCCCGGGCGTTGTGGGGCGGGGGGGGGGGGGGGCACGGCCGGAACGAGGCGGTCAGAG
>NZ_JBEXWB010000697.1:0-1226 GCF_040629645.1 Streptomyces sp. NPDC005899
CCGCGCTCAGGGCGGCGCGTTCGGCCCGGGCGTGGGGGCCGCCGGTCGCCCGCAGAACCCGGGCCACGGCGTCGTAGATCCGGGCGACCGCTTCCCGTTCCCCGTCGAGGTGGTACGGACCGTGTCCCTGCCGGCCGGGGGACGGCAGGACCAGCCGGAGCAGCAGCAGCCAGGCGGCGCCGGTCAGGTACAGCAGTGCGCGCAGCGGGCCCGGTTCCGGCAGCGGCATCCCGGCCCCGACCACGGCCGCCACCAGCACCTGGGTGCCGCAGGCCGACGCGACCGGACCCGTCGAGCTGAGCGCGCCGGCAAGCAGTCCCAGGAGTCCGAACACCAGCGGCAGGAGGAGCAGGGAGCGCCCCGGGCCGGCCGCCGCCGCGATCGACGTACCGAGCAGCAGCCCGGCCGATCCGGCCACGGCCGGGACGCCGAGACGGGTGATCGAGGCCCGGCGGCTGCCGGGCCGGTCGTTGATGCCGGCGAGCATCGCGCCCAGTGCGGCAGGGACCCCGGCGGTCGGCCTGTCGGCGAGCACGGCCACCAGCATCGGCGCGCACGCCGGCGCCCCGCGCAGCACCGCGTTCCAGGGCACGGGCCCGCGCTGGGTCCGCAGTACGTGGCCGAGCCACGGGGGAAGGGAAGGCAGTGCGCGGGTCACACCGGGCTCCTGTTCGGGCGGCGGAGGTGTCGTCTCGCCGGCGGACGCCTTCGGCCTGGGCGTGGACCCAGCCTAGAGCCCCGGTGTGGAGGCGGTGCTACCTGATCGTTTCGGTCATGTGTCGCCACCGCGGACGGTGCCCGTCGCCCGACGGTGTCAGAGGGCGGCGCCGAAGGCCTGGGTCCAGACCGGTCCGGAGTCCGAGTCCTGCCGCCCGATGCCGATCTCCTCGAACGCGCAGTTGAGGATGTTCGCCCGGTGGCCGGGGCTGTTCATCCAGGACTCCATCACGGCGGCGGCGGTGGGCTGGCCCTTCGCGATGTTCTCGCCGTACGTGCTCCACCGGTAGCCGGCCGTGGTGATGCGGTCGCCGGGGTCCGTGCCGTCCGGTGAGGTGTGCGAGAAGTAGTCCCGGTCGGCCATGTCGGCGGAGTGACGCGACGCCGCGTCGGCCAGCAGGCCGTTCGTACTCACCGGCTCGCATCCCGCCTTCGCCCGCTCGGCGTTGACCAGCCGCACGACCTCCTCCTCCGTCGACGAGGGCGCCGGCGGCCGCACCGGCCGCGGC
>NZ_JBEXWB010000698.1:0-1186 GCF_040629645.1 Streptomyces sp. NPDC005899
CGCCACCACCGGGCAGGTGGTGGCGCCCCCGCTTCGTGCCGGAGCCCCGGGCGGCGGGTCAGCCGCCGACGTACCAGCTGAAACCGCCGGACGAGGCGGCCACGAGCATCAGGACGATGAAGAGGACGACGTCGACGATGCCGAGGATCAGCCCGGCTTTGGCCAGCCCGGCACCGCCCTTGGCGGCCACCTGACGCAGTGCGACGGCGCCGAGGACGATGGCGACGGGGCCCAGGACCACGTTGAAGAAGAAGAGCCCCACGATCCCGCAGACCAGGCTCGCGACGGCGAGGCCGTTGGTCCCGGAGCGGGACGTGGCCATGGGGGAACCGCTGTAGTTCGTCATCTCTCTCTCCCGTCAATTCGCCGTGCAGTGAGCGGAGTTGCTGCTGCAGTGCGGGTGCCCCGCTTCCGGCCCCACACGCACCCGAATGCCCGGGTGTGACCGTCCGCGCCGGGGGCAGAAGGCCTTCACCTGTCTCTGTGCCAGGTGGAGGGATGTGCCACATGAGTGAGACCGTCGAGGCACCGTCGGCGACCGCCTCGGTGATCACCGAACCCGTGCCCGATCTGCAGCTCCAGATGCTGATGAGACTGCTGGACAGGGAGCAGCGGTCCAGTCTGCCGATCACCCTGACGCTGTCCGGCGGCATCCTGCACGGGGACCTGATCGGTCACGAGGCGTGGAAGGCGGACTGGGCGAGAAGCCTGCGGCAGGTGGAGGGCGAGGGCGCCAACCTGCTGGCCGAGTTCCCCGAGATCATGGACCAGGGCATGAGAGAGCTGGGTGCGGAGGGCGAGGGGTCCCAGCTGCCGCGCTGGATCCACCTGCGGGACGCCACCCTCGTCCTCGGCGGTGCGAACGCCGTACACCTGCCGCTGTGGCGGGGGCGGCTGGCCGACGTGTCGGGGTGGACGCTGGGGCGGCCGCAGTGAGCACCGCCCCGGCAGGACGCCCCCGGCGCACGGTGCGGCCCGGTGAGGCTTCCTGCCGGTAGCAGGCGCCCCCGGGTGCAGGCGTCCGGCCCGGGGAGGGCCGCGTAACGGGCGCGGGGGCCGGCCCCCGGGCCGGGGCCGCCGGCCGGCCGGGGGGGTGGATTGCCACCGGGGGGGCGGGGTGGGGAGGGCCCCCCGACGCGGGGGTGGGGGGGGGGGGGGGGCCGCGGGGGGGGGGGGGGGGGGGGGG
>NZ_JBEXWB010000699.1:0-1181 GCF_040629645.1 Streptomyces sp. NPDC005899
TCTGGGCGCCGACCGGGGCGGCAGGGAGGGGGCGGGTGGCGGGGCGGGGGCGGGCGGGCGGGGTGCGTCCCGGGACGAGCGGCGGCCGGGGAGGGGGAGGAGGGGGGCATGGGCAGGGGCCTGTCGCCCGCCCTCCCACCCCGTCCCGTCGGCCGCTGCCGCGGCTGCGGCCGTCCAGGGACCTGCGGCTCAGGGCCAGCCCGGGATCTCCGGCTCAGCCGGAGATCTGCTTCTTCGAGGACGCCCCGCCGACGGCGATCTTGCGCGGCTTGGCGCGCTCGGCGATCGGGATGCGGAGGGTCAGCACACCCGCGTCGTAGCCGGCGGCGATGTGCTCGGTGTCCAGCGTGTCGGCCAGCACGATCTGCCGGGAGAAGACGCCGAGGGGCCGCTCCGACAGCTCCATCTGCACGTTGTCGGCCTTCGCTACGGGCCTGCGCTCGGCCTTGACCGTCAGCATGTTCCGCTCGACGTCGATGTCGATCGCGTCCGCGGGCACGCCCGGGAGGTCGAAGACCACGACGTAGTCGTCGCCCTCGCGGTAGGCGTCCATCGCCATCGTCGAAGGCCGTGTCCAGGTGCCGGAGCTGGTCAGCTGCTGGGCGAGCCGGTCGAGTTCGCGGAAGGGGTCGGTGCGCATCAACATCATGAAACACCTCCAGAAGGTTTAGGCAGTCGCTGCCAATGCGCTTCACTGAGAACGTTGTAACATGTCATCCGATGGATGACAAGCTGGAAGTCGTCGAAAGGATGACGGCGGACGAGGAGATGAGTCGTGACAGCAGCTGACCACCCGGTCCCCCGGAGGACCGACGCGCCGGGCCCCTCCTCCTTCCCGGCGGCCGCGGCAGCCCTGGAGGCGATAGACGTCGCCGTACGGGCCGCCGAGCACGGAGGTGCCGAGGAGTCCGGCGGGGCCACGGGCCCCGAACGGGCGCTGGCCTCCCTGCTGCTCCTGCGGGAGCTCCGCGAGCAGCTCGCGGGATGGGAGACCGGTCTGATCGAGACGGCGCGGCACGCGGGGGCCAGCTGGGCGGACCTGGCGGAACCACTCGGCGTGGCGAGCCGCCAGGCAGCCGAGCGCGACACGCGGGCCGGGACCGGATCGTCGTCGTCTCGAAGATTGTCAAGAAGCGTGTGGGGCCGCCGGTCGCCGCGGAGTGCTTCGTCGACAACAGCCC
>NZ_JBEXWB010000700.1:0-1174 GCF_040629645.1 Streptomyces sp. NPDC005899
CGCCGTCGGCGGGGCGCCCCTCTCGGCCTCTCGGCCCCTGAACCGGTCAGTTGTGACCGAAGCGCCGCTGGTGCTTGCGGGCCACGTCCGACGGGCTGCCCGGAGTCTGCGACGCGGCCGGCGACTCGTACGCCGTCGGCCTGGTCTCCTCCGTACCACGTTCCGCGGCGGACGCGCGGTCGGGCCGGCCGCCCTGTTTGCGGTTCTTGTTCTTGGCCATGGTGATGCCTCCTGTGGGGAATCTCGGGGCCAGGACCGCTGTCAGACTCACATAGCACCATAAAAGCCGCATGTTGGATCATTACCTAGCGTAGTAGGAGGGGTATCATGCGCCGTTTCCGCCGATCCGCCACGCCGATGATCGAGTTCCGGACCTTAACGGCGGTGCCGTCGGGCAGACTCGAAGGAAACCCTGAGTGAGCGAACCCCGGGTGAGCGGCCCGCCCCCACCGACCGGGTCCGCTGACCAGTTCCCGATTCCTGGAAGAGGGTGGAACGCGTGGACCGTTGCGTCGTCCTGGTGGACGCCGGCTACCTGCTGGGCGCGGCCGCCAGCCTGCTGGCCGGAGAGCCCGCCCGTTCCCGCATCACCGTCGACCACGCGGCCCTGATCCAGGGCCTGCGCGAACGGGCCGAGGCCGATACGCAACAGCCCCTGCTCCGCATCTACTGGTTCGACGGCGCCCCCGACCGGGTACCGCAGCCCGAGCACCGGCGGCTGCGGGTGATGCCCCGCGTGACGGTGCGGCTGGGCGCCCTCACCCGCAGTGACGGGCGGTGGGCGCAGAAGGGCGTCGACGCGGCCATGCACGCGGAGCTCACCGAGCTGGCCAGGAACCGGGCCTGTTCCGACGTCGTCCTCGTCACCGGCGACGGCGACCTGCTGCCCGGACTGATGTCGGCCAAGGAACACGGGGTCGCCGTCCACCTCTGGGCCGTCCAGGCCGCGGACGGCGACTACAACCAGTCCGAGGACCTGGTCGCCGAGGCCGACGAACGGCGCGTCCTGGACCGGGTGTGGATCACCAAGGCGGTCCGGGCCAAGGACACCGGCGGCGTCTGCGCCCCGGCGCCCGTCCCGCGCCCCGAGATCGCCGCCATCCTCTCGGCGCCGCTGCCGGAGGCCGCCCTCGCAGCCTCGGCCGAGCGCGCCTCCGAGGCCCAGGCCGCCGCC
>NZ_JBEXWB010000701.1:0-1172 GCF_040629645.1 Streptomyces sp. NPDC005899
GGTGATCTCCCCCGGCCCGACGCGTCCGGTCGGTGCTGTCTCTCCTCCGGCGAAGGGAACCCGATGGTCGACGCAGTGGTGATCGGAAGCGGCCCACGCCACGTCCCCCGCGCTGGTCTCGCTCACCGTGCCGTGCTCCCTCGTCGTTGTCGTCGTCGGGCCGGGGCCGAGCCGGATGCGCCCGGCCCCGGGCCGGGATCTCAGTCCCGGTCGTGGACTCCGCCGGCCGCGCCCGTTCCCCCGGCCGCGGGGCCGGGGCCCGTGGCGTCGCGGTAGACGCGGGGCACGCGCCCGCCGATGCGGGTGACGATCTCGTACGCGATCGTGTCCGCCGCCACCGCCCAGTCCTCGGCGGTGGGCTCACCCCGGTCACCGGGTCCGAACAGCACCGCCTCCGCCCCCGGCTCCGGGGTGTCCCCCTCCAGGTCGACCACGAACTGGTCCATCGCCACGCGTCCGGCCACCGTGCGCCGCCGGCCGGCGACCAGGACGGGCCCGCGGCCCGAGGCGTGGCGCGGGACGCCGTCCGCGTAGCCGACGGGCACGAGGGCGAGGGTCGTCTCGGCCGGGGTGGTGTAGTGGTGCCCGTAGCTGATGCCGTGGCCGGGCGGCACCTGTTTGACCAGGGCGATCGAGGCGGCGAGCGTCATGACGGGGCGCAGCCCGAAGTCGGCCGGTGTGCCGAGCTCCGGGACGGGCGAGATCCCGTACATGGCGATCCCGGTGCGTACGAGGTCGAAGTGCGACTCCGGGAGCGTGAGGGTCGCCGGGGAGTTGGCGATGTGCCGCACCTCCGGCAGGACGCCTTCCTTCTCGGCGTACGCCACCATGTCCCGGAAGACGTGGAGCTGGGCGGCGATCGAGGGGTGGCCCGGCTCGTCGGCGCAGGCGAAGTGCGACCAGAGGCCCGTGACGCGCACGGTCCCCTCCGCCTCGGCGGCGCGGGCGGCGGAGACGAGCTCGGGCCAGTCGGCGGGCTGGCAGCCGTTGCGGCCGAGGCCGGTGTCCGCCTTGAGCTGCACACGAGCGGGTGTTCCCGCCTCCGTGGCGGCGGCGACGACCTCGCCGAGCGCCCACATGCCGCTGACCGACACGTCGATGCCGGCCTCGATCGCCTCGCGCCACGGGCCGCCCGGCGTCCAGAGCCAGCACATGACGCGGCCGCCGAGCCC
>NZ_JBEXWB010000702.1:0-1166 GCF_040629645.1 Streptomyces sp. NPDC005899
ATGCTGGCGCCGGGCCTCATCTCCCGCGGCGCCACGCCCCCGCCCGACCGGGGCTCCAAGGCTCCCCGGCCGGTCCCCGGCCGGGCAGCCCGCGCCGCTGACCGGGCCGGGGCGGCATGCACGCCGGGCCCGGCGCGGTGCCGGCCAGGGCGTCGACGCGGTGTTCGCCCGCCCGGTGCCCGCGCCCGGTGCGCACCGGGGGCGAGCCGCGACGGGAGCCTGTCCGCGCACACCCTGTTTAGCCGTCAGCAGATCCGCCCCGGGCGGACGGGCCGGACCTCCCGTGCCGGGCACCTCGCTCCTAGGCTGGGGCGATGAGCAGCCATGCGCCGAGCCGCGACCACCGGATGTCCCCGCACCCCGTCCCCGTGACCCCGGAACCCGGGACCGCCGTGCGGGAGCCGCTCTGGCGCGATGTCGTGGGCGAGGTCCTGCGCCGCGAGAGGCTCGCCCAGGAGCGGACGCTCAAGGACGTGGCCGAGGCGGCCCGGATCTCGATGCCCTACCTCTCCGAGGTCGAGCGCGGCCGGAAGGAGGCGTCCTCGGAAGTCCTCGCCGCGGCGGCCCGCTCACTCGGGCTCGGACTGGGGGAGTTGCTGTACCTCGCCCAGGAGGAGCTGGTCCGACGGCTGCCCGCCGGGCTGCCGTCCCGGCAGGCATCCCCGCGGCTCACGCCGTCCCGGCAGACATCCTCCGCGCTCTCCCCGTCCCGCCCGGCCGCTCCCCGGCTGTCCGCCCGGCTCTCCGCCGCCCGGGCGCTGTCCCGGGCGCCCATGGGTGAGGTGCGGCTGGCCGCCTGACGGCGGGAGGGGCGGGCGGTGCCCCGGTCAGACACCGGCCATGACCCGGCGGCTGACGACCTCGTCCGCCAGGCCGTACGCCACCGCTTCCCGCGCGGTGAAGATCCTGTCCCGGTCGGTGTCGGCCCGCAGTGTCGCCAGGTCGTGGTGGGGCGGCCGGTTCGGCCGCCTCCCTCCACTCTCGGCCCGCCGGAGGCCCCCCGACGGGTCCGTCTGCCGGGCCGGCGGCGAATTCGCCACGGGCAGACGGGTGCGACGCCCCTGGGCGCCGCACCCGGGGGTGCGGCCGCGGGGCGGGGGGCGGGGCGCGCGCCGCGGGGGGGGAAAACCCCGCCGACCCCGGCCGGCGCGCCGCCGCGCGGCCCC
>NZ_JBEXWB010000703.1:0-1161 GCF_040629645.1 Streptomyces sp. NPDC005899
TCGCCCGTGGCGCCGGGCGGGCCGGCCGCGCGGGGCCCGTCGGGAGCACCGGCCCCGCACGGGCCCTCGTCCGGGCCGCCGTCCGAGCCCCCCTGAGCGGTCGAGTCCTGAGCGGTCAATCCGCTGGACCGCGAGGCGGGTCGGCGGAGACAGTGGCGCCCATGACTTCGCTCGTACAGCACATCACCATCGACTGCGCCGACGCCCACGGGCTGGCCCTCTTCTGGGCCGAGGTGCTCGGATCCCCACTGGCCGAGGACGACTTCCCCGGTGACCCCGAGGCGAGCGTGAGGGCACCGGGGGTGGCGCTGCTCTTCGTCACCGTGCCCGAGCCCAAGCGTGTCAAGAACCGGGTCCATCTCGACGTCCGTCCCGAGGACCGCACCCGTGACGAGGAGGTCGAGCGGCTGCTCGCCCTCGGCGCCACACTGGTCGCCGACCACCGCGAACCGGGCGGCCGGGGCTGGGCGACGCTGGCCGATCCCGAGGGCAACGAGTTCTGCGTGGAGTGCGGCGCGCGGGAACGCGCCGCGCTGACCGGTGCCAGGCTGCCCGTCACCGCCGACGACGTCACGACGGCGGTACGGCTCGCGGTCGACACCCTCGCCACCTCCCCGGCGGACGACTGGCGCGTGCCCGCGGGGACCCTGGAGTGGGACTGCTGGGAGACCGTGGAGCATCTGAGCGACGACCTCTTCGCGTACGCCGTCCAGCTGGGCGGGCGCCGGCCCCCGCAGGACCGCGAGGTGCCGTACCGGTACGCGCCCGACCGTGAGGGCGGTCCCGCGAACTCGGTGTTCGCCGACCCGGAGGCGGGGACCGCCGGGCTGCTCCGGACGCTGGAGGCGAGCGGCGCCCTTCTGACGGCGATGGTGCGGACGAGTCCCCCGGACGTGCGCTCCCACCACGTGTTCGGGCTCTCCGACCCGGAGGGCTTCGCCGCGATGGGCATCGTCGAGACCCTCGTGCACACCCACGACGTCGCCGCCGGGCTGTCGCTCCCCTGGATCCCGCCCCGGGACCTCTGCGACCGGGTGCTGGCCAGGCTCTTCCCCGGCGCCCCGGACGAGGACGACCGGTGGGCCGTGCTGCTGTGGTGCACCGGCCGCGCGGATCTGCCGGGCCGCGCGCGCGTCACGTCGTGGAAGTGGCACGGCGAGC
>NZ_JBEXWB010000704.1:0-1151 GCF_040629645.1 Streptomyces sp. NPDC005899
CACACGCGCCCGCGCGGGGCCCGCTCCCCGCAGCGGCCCGGGGCCCGGCCCGCTCCCGCGGCCTCGTGCCGCTAGAACCCCAGCTTGCGCAGCTGCTTCGGGTCGCGCTGCCAGTCCTTGGCGACCTTCACGTGCAGATCGAGGAAGACGGGCGTACCCAGCAGCGCCTCGATGTGCTTGCGCGACTTCGTGCCCACGTCCTTCAGCCGCTTGCCCTTCGGGCCGATGATGATGCCCTTCTGGCTCGGCCGCTCGATGTAGACGTTCGCGTGGATGTCCAGCAGCGGCTTGTCCGCCGGGCGGTCCTCGCGTGGCAGCATCTCCTCGACGACGACCGCGATGGAGTGGGGCAGCTCGTCCCGTACGCCTTCCAGGGCGGCCTCGCGGATCAGCTCCGCGACCATGACCATCTCGGGCTCGTCGGTGAGGTCACCCTCCGGGTAGAGCGGCGGGCTCTCCGGGAGCAGCGGGGCGATGAGGTCGGCCAGCAGTCCTACCTGCTGGTCCTTGACCGCCGAGACCGGGACGATCTCCGCCCACTCGAAGCCCAGCTCCTCGCCCAGGCGCGAGACGGCCAGCAGCTGCTCGGCCAGCGCCTTGGAGTCGACCAGGTCGGTCTTGGTGATGATCGCGATCTTCGGCGTCTTCTTGATCCCGGCCAGTTCCTTGATGATGAACGTGTCCCCGGGGCCGAGCTTCTGGTCGGCGGGCAGGCAGAAGCCGATGACGTCGACCTCGGCCCAGGTGGTCCGCACGACGTCGTTCAGCCGCTCCCCGAGCAGCGTGCGCGGCTTGTGGAGACCGGGCGTGTCCACCAGGATCAGCTGCGCGTCCGGGCGGTGCACGATGCCCCGCACGGTGTGCCGGGTGGTCTGGGGGCGGTTGGAGGTGATCGCCACCTTCTGACCGACCAGAGCGTTCGTGAGGGTGGACTTGCCCGCGTTGGGGCGGCCCACGAAGCAGGCGAAGCCGGCCCGGTGGGGGGCGTCGTTCTCCGCCTGCTCCGCAGCAGCTTCTGTGTTCGGTCGAGCGCTCATGGCGCCCATTCTCCCCGATCCCGGCGGCGCCGATGCACAGCAGGGCGCTCAGCGGCCCCGGAGGGCCCGCCCCCGGGCTTCCGGAGGGCCGGCCGACGGCGCCGCGCGGCCGGG
>NZ_JBEXWB010000705.1:0-1147 GCF_040629645.1 Streptomyces sp. NPDC005899
GCCGGGGCCGGCCGTCGGGTGTCGCTCGCCGGCATTCCGGGCGGCGGCCACCCGTGCCCCGCACTGGACCGGCCCCCACTCCGGCCCCGTTCCGGCTCCGGCGCGGGACCGGTGCCGGAACGGTTTCGTCATGCTCCCGCGAGCGGGCCGCTCCGCGGCACGACGACCGGCGATCCGTCGCCCGGTGCGCGCAGGATGTCCGCGTCCAGCCCGTAGAGCTCCCTGACCAGGGACTCGTCGACGGTGCCGGCCGGTTTCCCGCGGGCGAGGACCCGCCCGTCCTTCATGGCGACGAGGAGGTCGGCGTAGCGGGCCGCGGCGGCCAGGTCGTGCTGCACCATCACGACGGTGCGTCCGGTGCGGGCCACCTCGCGCACCAGCTCCATGACCTCCACCGCGTGGCCGAGGTCGAGCGCGCTGGTGGGTTCGTCCAGCAGGATGACGGGGGTGTGCTGGGCCAGGACCATGGCGAGCCAGCAGCGCTGCCGCTGGCCGCCGGACAGTCTGTCGAGGCGTTCGGAGGCCAGGTCCGCCGTCCCGGTGGCCTCCAGCGCGTCCCGTACCGCCTCCTCGTCGGCGCGCGACCACTGGCGCAGGAGCCCCTGCCGCGGATGGCGGCCGTAGCGGACGAGTCCGGCCACCGTGACGGCCTCCGGCGCCCGGGGGGACTGGGGCAGCAGGGCGATCCGGTGGGCGGCGCGGCGCCGGCTCAGCTCCCAGATGTCCTCGCCTCCGATGTGGACGGTGCCGGAGTCCGGCCGGTGCAGGCGGGCGATCGTGCGCAACAGGGTCGATTTTCCGCAGCCGTTGGGTCCGACGATCGCGACGACCTGGCCGGTGCCGATGGCGAGGTCGACGTCTTCGACCACGGGGCGGCCCGGGTATCCGGCGTTCAGCGCCCGGACCTCGATGCCGGCGGCGGCCGCGCCGGGTGCGGGCGGGGCTCCGGTCGCGGGGGTCGCGGGGGTGGTGTCGGTCATGGGTGGTCACGCCTTTCCGGTGGCACGGTCCGGGCGGAACAGGACCCAGAGAAGGAAGGGGCCGCCGAGCACGCTGGTGACGACGCCGACGGGCAGTTCGACGGGTGCGGCCACCCGTCCCAGCGCGTCGGCCGCGGCGATCAGTGCCGCGCCCGCCAGCGCCGAGC
>NZ_JBEXWB010000706.1:0-1123 GCF_040629645.1 Streptomyces sp. NPDC005899
GCCCCGGCGGCGCCGCCCCCCGCCCCGGCCCCCGCCCGGCCCGCGACCGCCGGCAGCGCACGCGGCGACCTCGGCCACGGCACCCCAGGCCACGGTCACGACCGTGCCGTGCTGCCCCCCGGCCGTCTCGGCATCCAGCTGTACAGCCTCCGCGACAAGGTCTCCACCCTCGGCTTCGCCCCCGTCTTCGCGGAGCTGGAGAAGTACGGGTACGACGAGATCGAGTTCGCCGGCTACACCCAGGGCTCGGCCGGCGCCATCAGCCTGGACCGGCTCAGGCGCCTGGCGAAGGACCACGGGCTCCACCCCATCGGCAGCCACGTCAACTACCACGACGACACCGACCCCGACGCCTACTCCTTCGCCCAGAACCTCACGAAGGTCCTCGACGACGCCGAGGCCCTCGGCCTGAAGCACATCGGCACCGCCTCCGGCCCCTTCCGGTACGGCTCCACGGTGGACGGCTGGAAGCGGGCCGCCGAGGACTTCAACACCTACGGCGCCGCCGCCCGCCGGCGCGGCATGAAGTTCTACCAGCACAACCACGCCGAGGAGTTCTCCTTCGCCACCGACAGACCGCGGGTGCGCCTCTACGACGTCCTGCTGGCCGAGACGGACCCGGACCTGGTCCACTTCGAGATGGACATCTACTGGGCGTTCTGCGCCCAGTTCCGCTTCGGCAGGCGCGTGGACGGCACACCCGCCCCCTTCGACCCCATCGACTACGTACTGAAGCAGCCCGACCGCTACCCCCTCTTCCACGTCAAGGACGGCACGCGCAACGACTCCGCCCGCGACGGCTACGACATGACGGACGTCGGTGACGGCGACATCGACTACCGGGACTTCCTGAGCCGGGTCACCGCCAGGACCCACCGGGGCCGCACCTACCACCACTGGCAGACCGAGCACGACAACCCGGTCGAGTCCTTCGCCTTCGCCCGCAAGTCCAGCGAGCACCTGCACTCGCTCCGCGAGGGCCGTTGCGGGGACTGACCGCCGGCGGACGGCGGTACGGGAGCCCGGCGGGGGACCGGGCGCCGGTACCGCCGGCCCTGCCCGCCCGGGCCCGTTGCCCCCCCCCGGCGCCGGGGGGGTGGGCGGGCGGGGGCCGGCGCGGCCC
>NZ_JBEXWB010000707.1:0-1092 GCF_040629645.1 Streptomyces sp. NPDC005899
AGCACCGCCACGCCCGAGAGGTGGTCGGCCGCGGGGACGCCGTACACCGTGCCGGCCTCCGTCGCGCCGGCCGGCGCGGCCTGGAGCAGCACGGTCGCGAGCACCGGCAGCAGCGGCCCACCGATCCGCCGGCGGTGCGGGGACGGGGGCGGTGCGCCACCGGAGTAGGGGCCGGAGCGGGACGTCGCGGCGGCGGCCGAGGCCGGCGCGGTCAGGGTCGGGGTCACGGGTCAGCTGCCTCCGAGCCGGAACACGGAGCCCGCGGTGCGGGCGAGGACGCACACGTCCTGCCAGAGGGACCACGTCTCGATGTACCGGTTGTCGAAGCGGGCCCGGTCCTCGATGGAGGTGTCCCCGCGCAGCCCGTGCACCTGGGCCAGGCCCGTGATGCCGACCGGCATCCGGTGCCGGGCCCGGTAGCCGGGGTGGATGCGGCTGAACTGCTGCACGAAGTAGGGGCGTTCGGGACGCGGTCCGACCAGGCTCATGTCGCCGCGCACCACGTTCCACAGCTGCGGCAGCTCGTCGAGCGAGGTGCGGCGCAGGAACCTGCCGACCCGGCTCATCCGCCCGTCGGCCGACACGTTCCACCGGGTGGCCGACTCGTGCGCGTCGGCCGGGCGCAGGGTGCGGAACTTCAGCAGGACGAAGGTGCGCCCGTACCGGCCGACGCGTTCCTGCCGGAAGACGACCCCGGGGCCGTCGCAGACCCTCACGGCCAGGGCGCAGAGCGCCATCACCGGACTCGCCGCGATCAGGGCGGCCGTGGCCAGGACGGCGTCCATGGCCCGCTTCACCCGGTGGCCGGCCGGGCGGCGCGGGCCGCCGTGCAACAGGTGCGCGGAGAAGCCCCACAGGTGGTCGTGTCCGGGCGCCCGCCGGTAGGGGGCGACCGTCACCTGATCGGTGACCAGCCACACCCGGCAACCGTGCTCCACGAACAGTTCGAAGAGCGCGGCCCCGTCCGGAACCGACTCCGGGGGGAGGGTGAACACGGCGTGCCGGACCGCGTTCTGGATGACCGCGCGCTCCACCTCGCGTCTGGAGCACAGGACCGGCGGCGCCGCCGTGGCCGCGCCCCCGGGCGTGTCC
>NZ_JBEXWB010000708.1:0-1089 GCF_040629645.1 Streptomyces sp. NPDC005899
GCCGCGGGCCTGTTCGACGAGGCGTACTGATCCCGCCTCCGCGCACGGAAGAGGGGCCCGCCCACCGGGACGTGCCCCTCTTCCGTGCCGCGGGGCCCTACTTGAGGTCGAACTCGCCGTCCCGCGCCCCCAGGACGAAGGCCCGCCACTCGGCCTCCGTGTACCGCAGCACCGTCCCCGGGTCCAGCGAGGACCGCATGGCGACGGCGCCGCCCGGCAGATGGGCGATCTCCACCCGCTCCTCGGCATCCTCGGTGCCGGGGGCGCTCAGCCACTCCACCCCCGAGATGTCGAGTGCGTACAGCTCGTCCTTCTCCTGCTGAGTGCCCATCGGACGCCTTTCCCGCCCGGCGGCGACGTCCCCGCCGGGCCCTCGTGCTTACGGCCTGACTGCCGATTATCCCCGCTCCGCCCCACCCGGGTGACCGGAACGTGGATGCTCGACACATGTGCCGGCAGCGGCCGGCGGACCGTCCGGCCGACGCCCCGGCACACGCGCGGCCGGCCGGTCACGAGCGGGGCGCCGGCACCGCCCCGGGCCGGGAGATCCGCTCGTACAGCGCCCGGCTCAGGGACGACAGCGGCTCCCCCCGGACGGGGGTACCGCCCGCGTCGTCCTGCGTCACCAGCAGGGCGGCACCGCCCCGTTCCTCGGCTTCGACGCCCACGGTGGCGTAGTCACCGGCCTCGCCGAGGACCGGCCGGCCCGGAGCGGCTTCGCCCGTCCGCCGGAAGTAGGCCTTCAGCGCGTCGATGTCCTCCCCGCCGGCCTCCAGTACCACGGGTGCCAGCATCACCTCGGCCCCCGCTTTCCGCGCCGCGACGAGATGGACCTCCACGGACCGCTGCCCGATGTGGAACCAGCAGCTGACGAGGGCACCCGGGTTGTCGGCGAACGGCGCGCCCTCCTCGGCCTCCAGTCCGTTCTCCGCCGTGGCCGTGGGCTCGTCCGCACCACCGGGCGCCGGGCCGGGGCCGGCCTCACCGGCGATCCCCGCGGCGGACACCGCCTCCTCGAAGTCGTAGGGGACCGGACAGGTGTCCGCGCCACCCCGACCCACCTCGTCCGCCGTGGCGGCCAGGCCCTCG
>NZ_JBEXWB010000709.1:0-1072 GCF_040629645.1 Streptomyces sp. NPDC005899
CCATGGCGGGGTCCTATGCAGGCGTGGGCCCCGCAGTTCTCCCGGTGGGAGCGGGGGGCCCCCGCCTGAACGCGGCGGCCGCGCGGACCCGGCCGTCCGCCCGGGGCCGGGCACACCGCCGGCCCGGGGCGCTCGTGGTGCGCGGGCCGGTCAGGGCACGAGGCACTCGAACGCGTGCAGGTACGCGTTGACCGGGCGGACCTCGCCGACCCGCAGACCGGCATCGGAGAGCCGGCCGAGCAGGCTCTCCCTCGTGTGCTTGGCGCCCCCCACGTTCAGGAGCAGGAGCAGGTCCATGGCGGTGGTGAACCGCATGGAGGGGGTGTCGTCGACGAGGTTCTCGATGACCACGACGCGGGCACCCGGACGGGCCGTGGCGACGACGTTGCCCAGAGCCCGCCGGGTGCTCTCGTCGTCCCACTCGAGGATGTTCTTGATGACGTAGAGGTCGGCGTCGACCGGGATCTCCTCACGGCAGTCCCCGGCCACGATCCGCACCCGGTCGGCGAGGGCGCCCTCGTCCCGCAGCCGGGCGTCCGCCCTCGCCACGACACCGGGCAGGTCCATGAGGGTTCCGTGGACCGACGGGTGCTTCTCGAGGAGGCCGGCGAGCACATGGCCCTGGCCGCCGCCGATATCGGCGACCGAGGACACCCCGGTGAGGTCGAGGAGCTCGGCCACGTCCCGCGCCGACTGCTCGCTGGACGTCGTCATGGCCCGGTTGAAGACGTGGGCGGACTCGCCCGCGTCCTGGTGGAGGTAGTCGAAGAAGCCCTTCCCGAACGTCTCCGGGAAGACGCTCGTACCGGTGCGTACCGCGTCCTCGAGCCGTGGCCAGACCTCCCAGGTCCAGGGCTCGGTGCACCAGAGGGAGATGTACCGCAGGCTGTTCGGGTCGTCCTCGCGCAGCAGCCTGGACGTCTCCGTGTGGACGAAGGCGCCGTCGCCGGTCTCGGCGAAGACTCCGTAGCAGCACAGCGCCCGCAGCAGCCGGCGCAGCGGGACGGACTCGGTGCCCACGATCTCGGCGAGCTCCGAGGCGGAGGCGGGCGTGTCGCCCAGCGCGTCGGCG
>NZ_JBEXWB010000710.1:0-1071 GCF_040629645.1 Streptomyces sp. NPDC005899
GCGCCCGGTGCCCGGCTGGGCCGTGAGGTCACCGCGGCCGGCCGGCTGGTCCGCGCCTACGCGCCCGACGTGATCCACGCCCACAGCGCGAAGGCCGGCCTCGCGGGGCGGCTCGCGGTGCGGAGCCGAGTCCCCACGGTGTTCCAGCCGCACGCCTGGTCCTTCGAGGCCCTGGACGGGCGGGCCGCGGACGCCGCGGCGGCCTGGGAGCGTTTCGGGGCCAGGTGGAGCGACCGCATCCTGTGCGTGAGCGAGTCCGAGTGCACGGCCGGGCAGCGGGCCGGCATCACCGCCCGCTGGTCGGTGATCCACAACGGCGTCGACGTCGGCCGCTTCCGGCCGGGAGGCCGGGATGCCTCAGCCTCGGCCCGTGCCGCCCTGCCCGCACTCGCGGGCGTCCCGGCTCAGGCGCCGCTCGTCGTCTGCGTCGGGCGCCTGAGCCGGCAGAAGGGCCAGGACGTCCTGCTGCATGCCTGGCGGTTGACGCAGGCGCACGGCGCACGGCTCGTCCTGGTGGGCGACGGGCCCTCCGCGGCCGGACTGCAGCGTTCCGCACCCCCCGGGGTGCTGTTCGCCGGGGCGAGCGGCGACGTGCGGCCCTGGCTCCACGCGGCGGACGTGGTCGTGCTCCCCTCCCGCTGGGAGGGGATGGCGCTGGCCCCCCTCGAGGCCATGGCGTGCGGCAGGCCCGTGCTGCTCACCGACGTGGCCGGGGCGAGGGAGACCCTGCCGCCCGGCCACGCCCGGCACTGCCTGGTTCCGCCGCGCGATCCGCGCGCCCTGGCGGCGGCGCTGACGGCTCTGCTGGCCGATCCGGCGCTGCGCGCGGAGCTGGGCCGCGCGGCGCGCAGCCGCGCCAGGTCCCTCTTCGACGTGTCGAGGACGGCCGACGCGGTGCTCAGCCTCTACCAGGAAGTTGTCGTCCAGTCCCGTCCCATGACGACCCACCCCACGACGAGGAAGCGCACCGAGCGATGACGACGGAGAGTGCACCGGTCCCCCGTACCGCCCAGGCGACGGCCGTACCCAGCGTCGCGTCCGCGATCCGTCCACCGCGCGCCGGGAGCGGGC
>NZ_JBEXWB010000711.1:0-1064 GCF_040629645.1 Streptomyces sp. NPDC005899
CCGGCTCCTCAGGCCCCGGCGGCCCAGGCGCCCGCCGCTCCCGCTCCGGCGGCTTCCGCCGGTGACGAGGGCGCGTACGTCACGCCGCTGGTCCGCAAGCTCGCCTCCGAGAACGGCGTCGACCTGGGCGCGGTCAAGGGCACCGGTGTCGGTGGCCGCATCCGCAAGCAGGACGTCGTCGCCGCCGCGGAGGCCGCCAAGGCCGCCGCCGCCGCTCCGGCTCCCGCTACAGCCGCCCCGGCCGCGGCGAAGGCGCCGAAGCTCGAGGCGTCCCCGCTGCGCGGTCAAACGGTCAAGATGACCCGCATGCGCAAGCTCATCGGCGACAACATGATGAAGGCGCTGCACTCGCAGGCCCAGCTGACCACGGTCGTCGAGGTCGACATCACCAAGCTGATGCGGCTGCGCAACCGGGCGAAGGACGCGTTCGCCGCCCGTGAGGGCGTCAAGCTGTCCCCGATGCCGTTCTTCGTGAAGGCGGCGGCCCAGGCGCTGAAGGCCCACCCGGTCGTCAACGCCCGGATCAACGAGGACGAGGGCACCATCACGTACTTCGACTCGGAGAACATCGGCATCGCCGTGGACGCCGAGAAGGGTCTGATGACCCCGGTCATCAAGGGTGCGGGCGACCTGAACATCGCCGGCATCTCGAAGAAGACCGCCGAGCTGGCCGGCAAGGCCCGCGGTGGCGGCCTCACGCCGGACGACATGTCCGGCGCGACCTTCACCATCAGCAACACCGGTTCGCGCGGTGCGCTGTTCGACACCGTCATCGTGCCGCCGAACCAGGCGGCCATCCTGGGCATCGGTGCCACCGTCAAGCGTCCGGCGGTCATCGAGACCGCCGAGGGCACCGTCATCGGTGTCCGCGACATGACGTACCTCTCGCTCTCCTACGACCACCGCCTGGTGGACGGCGCGGACGCCGCCCGCTACCTGGGCGCGGTCAAGGCGATCCTCGAGGCGGGCGAGTTCGAGGTCGAGCTCGGCCTCTGATCTCCCCCGCTGTAACCAGCCTCACCAGCGGCGCCCCCGACGGGGACTCACCCGGGGGGGGGCGCCGC
>NZ_JBEXWB010000712.1:0-1063 GCF_040629645.1 Streptomyces sp. NPDC005899
TCTCACCGGGCGGGCGCCGCGCCGACTGCGGGCGTGGATGCCGAGCGGACGCCGATCCCGCGCCCGTGCTCCGTCACCGCCGGCGCGGTCAGGCGTCCGCCGTCACCCCGGCGATGACGAATCCGCTGCGCGGAGCCGTCGGGACGCGCCGCAGCGGAATGCTCAGGTCCTGGTCCACGACGTCGTACGGAAGGCGCGCGAGCAAGCCCGCCACGGTGGCGAGGAGAGCGATCGTGACGTCTTCGCCGGGGCACCGGTGCCCGTGCTCAGGGTCACCTCCGCCCTGCGGCACCAGATCGTCACGGACGCCGTCCGAGGCGGTCCCGTCCAGGAAGCGGGACGGGTCGAACGCGTACGGCTCGGGCCACAGGTCGGGGTCGTGGTTCTGCCCGTAGAGGTCCAGCAGCACCATGGTCCCGGGGCGGATCGTGGTGCCCATCCACTCCAGCTCCTTCACGGCGAGGCCGCCGACGAAGGGCGCGAACGGATAGAAGCGGCGCACCTCCTGCGCGAACGCGAAGGCGTACTCCGGGTCGTCGTCGCCCACGAGGGCGGCACGGTGCTCGGGATGGCGGTGCAGGGCGTGCGCCGCGAACGTGACGAACCAGGTGACGGCCACGGTCGGCCGCAGGATGTTGAGCACCTCCACCGCCGCGGTGTGCGGGTCGAGCAGCAGGCCGTTCACGTCCCGATGGGCCACTACCACCTCGAACGGCGTACGGTCCGCCTCATCGGCCGGGCCGGAGCCCGCCCGGGTACGTGCGCGTGCGACCAGGTCCGCGAGGCGCGCCTCCTGCCGGCGGCGTGCCCTGCGGGCCTTGAGATGACGGGGTCCCGCGGTGGCGAAGCCGTCGACCATGGCGGTCAGGTCCTCGGCCGTGCGTGCCGCCTCGTCGTCGGCGAGCGGGACACCGGCCCAGGCGTGGACGGCGCGGGTCAGGACGACAGCGGCCTCGTCGAACAGCACGCCTCGTCCAGAGCGGTGCCGTTCACCTCGACTCTCCCCCGCTTGTCGCAGCAGACCACGCGATCGCCCCCCACGCCCACCACCCGCTTCACGAAG
>NZ_JBEXWB010000713.1:0-1063 GCF_040629645.1 Streptomyces sp. NPDC005899
CGCACCCCTCGAAGGGTGCGGACCCGCGCCGTTTCGTGTGCCCGGGCGGAGGGCGCCGGGGGAGGCCGGCGCGGGCACACCCCCCCCAGGGCGTGCGGACACACCCCCTCAGGGCATACCGGGCACCAGGCGTTCCGGACCGTGCACGAGTGCGCCCCGGAGTTTCTTCTGCAGTGTCAGGTCCTGTGGGGTCAGTTTCTGCGGGCCGCCCAGCGCGGGGACGCCTTCGACGCGTTCGGCCGGTGCGATCGGCGCCTCGTACCGCGTGGGGGCCGTCTGGAGGGTGAAGGTGGTCGCGCCGGCGAGCAGCACGCCGAAGCACAGGGCGGCCCGGGTCAAGAGCCCGGCCCTGCGTTCGCCGCCCGTCCGCACGGTCCCGGCCGACGGCGGTGCGGGCACCTCTTCGCCGAGGGCGAGCGCGCCGAGCCGCTCGCGGAGCAGCGCGGACTGTTCGCCGGGCGACGGGCGGTCCGCCAGTTCGGGCAGCCGCTCGGCGACGGCGGCCCGTGCGTGCATGAGCCGGCCGGCCGCGGCGGGCGTGCTGGCCTCCGTCTCGGCCGCCGTCTCGGGCAGGTCGAGGCCCACGCCGTCGTAGAGCAGCAGGGTGCGGCGCCGCGCGGGTGGCATGGCGAGCAGTGCCTCCAGCAGTGCCCGCCGCCCCGGGTCCTCGGGGAGTGCGTCGGGGCGGCGGTGCGCGCGGCGCAGCCGGTGCCAGGGCGACATGGCGTACTCGTACGCCGCCGCCCGCACCCATCCGGCGGGATCGCGGTCCCTGGCGACCTCGGGCCAGCGTTGCCAGGCGAGCTGAAAGGCGTGTTCGACGGCCTCCCGGGAGAGGGCCCGGCGTCCGGTCAGTACGTACGTCTGGCGGACGAGCCCCGGTGCGGTCCGCGCGTACAGGGCGTCGAACGCCTCCTCGGCCGTGGACACCCCGCCCGACACGGGCGCGGGCGCGGATGGGGGCGCATGCGCAGGAGCGGGCACGGACACGGACACGGACGGCTCGGGGCGGTGCGACCGGGCACCCGTCGCGGTGGCGGCGGGGCCCGTGCCGTCAGTTGCG
>NZ_JBEXWB010000714.1:0-1056 GCF_040629645.1 Streptomyces sp. NPDC005899
CCCACGAGTGACCCCCGGGGCCCGGGGGGGGGGCTGCCCACCGCTTTGGGGGCCGCGGCTCCCTGCCGGGCGCCCACATCCGGGGGGGGGGCGGGGGGGTCCCCCGGGGGGCGGGCCGGCCGGCCACCCCGCCACACCCACACCCGCACCCGCACCCGCCCCGCAGAAGGAGTCACCATGGCAACCCCGCTCACCGCGGACACGCTCGTCCGCGCACTGACCACCGAAGGCGTCAAGGTCGTCGAGTACCGCGACTGGCGCACCCACAACCGCAACACCCAGGGCGCCTGGGGCCCGGTGAACGGCGTCGTCGTCCACCACACCGTGACCTCCGGCACCGACGCCTCCGTCGCCCTCTGCTACGACGGCTACGCGGAGCTGCCCGGCCCGCTCTGCCACGGAGTCATCGACAAGGCCGGCACCGTCCACCTCGTCGGCAACGGCCGCGCCAACCACGCCGGACTCGGCGACGACGACGTGCTGACCGCCGTCGTCAACGAGACCGCGCTGCCCGTCCCGGACGAGAACAACACCGACGGCAACGCCCGCTTCTACGGCTTCGAATGCGTCAACCTCGGCGACGGCTCCGACCCGTGGCCGGAAGCCCAGCTGGAGGCCGTCGCCCGGGTGTCGGCCGCTATCTGCCGGGCCCACGGATGGAACGCCGCCTCGGTCATCGGCCACCTGGAGTGGACCAACACGAAGATCGACCCCAAGGGCTTCAGCATGGCGTCCATGCGCTCACGGGTGGCCGCCCTGCTGGCCGCCGCCCCCGGCGGCAGCGCCGTGCGCTACCAGCCGTTCCCGGGCGCCGCGTTCTTCACCTCGGCGCCCCGCTCCACCATCGTCGCCGCGATGGGCGGCCGCCTCGTCGCCGAGGGCTGCTCGGCTTACACGGACGGCCCCGGCCCGCAGTGGAGCGAGGCCGACCGCGCGTCGTACGCCCTGTGGCAGCGCAAGCTCGGCTACACCGGTGCGGACGCCGACGGCTGGCCGGGCGCCGGCTCCTGGAACGCCCTCAAGGTCCCCTACACCGCCTGACCCCGCGCCGGCCGG
>NZ_JBEXWB010000715.1:0-1054 GCF_040629645.1 Streptomyces sp. NPDC005899
CGCATCGACGTCCTCTTCGCCATGCTCCGCGACGGCACCTTCTACCAACCACCCACCGCTGCAACGGCTTGACGAAAACCATAGGGGCACTTTTTGCGGGCTCCGGCTGCGTGCTGGTGGGCCCGCACGATCGTGGAGTCCACCGAGACGACCCAGTCAAGCTCCTCATCGGCGTCCACCTGGGCCACAAGCGTGGTGAAAACCCGCTTCCAGGTGCCGTCGGCGGACCACATCCGCAGCCGGTTGTAGACGCCCCACCAATTGCCCCGGTCTGGAATTTCTGGGGCAAGAGCCGGTGGCGGGGCGGTGCGGGCACCGGCCGCGTGCTGGTGCGCGCGCACGATGGTGGAGTCCACCGAGATGTCCCAGTCGATCTCCCCTGCCGCGTCGGCCGCGGCCTGGACCTGCTGCAGCAGCCGTTCCCAGGTGCCGTCCGCTGACCACAACCGATGGCGCTCGCAGACGGTCTTCCACGGACCGAACCGCTCTGGCAGATCGCGCCAGTGCACCCCCGTCCCAACCTGATGCGAGATCCCGTCGATCACCTGCCGATGATCATGTCATCGTCCGCACCGGCCGTTGCTCACCGGCAGGAACGGCCGCAGCCGCTCCCATTCCGCATCTGACAGATCACCGCGTTCTCCCCGCCCCATGCCCAACACAACGAGCAGATCAGGCGACAGTCACATGATCGGCCGGACAGTTCCTAGCCGTGGAACCCCGCGTGGAGGGCCGTCATCGACGTTCCGCGCGAAATCTGGAACCGATGGCACTCCGGCAAAATGTTGCCACCCGGGGCTGCGGGCCCGCACATGTGGTTCGAGCAGGTGCCGGAGCTGATCAGCTGGACCGTCGACAGCGGGTTCACCGGGCACCCGTACCTCGACGTCGAGGCCGCCAACACGCACCCAGACGCGCCAGCCACCGACCTACGGTGCATCGGCTAATTTGGGGCCCTTAGACCGTGTCCTATGTGGTGAGGCGAGCGAGTCGTTTGTAGCAGCAGAGCGCTGCGGCGAGGCCGAGAAAGGCCAGGTAGTTGCGGGAACGGCGC
>NZ_JBEXWB010000716.1:0-1026 GCF_040629645.1 Streptomyces sp. NPDC005899
GTGGGCTTCGGTAGGCTCGGCGGCGCAAGCGATGGGTAGGACCGGACTCGGGGGCGAACGTGACGGCGCATCAGCAAGGACCGGCTCCGGCCGGCGGATCGGGCGCCTCGGCGGCGGACGCGGAGGTCTTCCAGCCGCTGGCCGACGACGACCCGCGCAGTGTGGCCGGGTATCTCCTCAGCGCCCGGCTCGGGGCCGGCGGTATGGGCAAGGTCTACCTCTCGTACACCCCCGGCGGGCGGCCCGTGGCGATCAAGGTGATCCGCCCCGAGTTCGCCGAGGACCCGGAGTTCCGCCGCCGGTTCCAGCAGGAGGTGCGGGCCGCCCAGCGGGTGCAGGGCCTCTACACCGCACCGGTGGTCGACAGCGATACGGAAGGCCCGCGACCCTGGCTGGCCACCGCCTACGTCCAGGGACCGTCCCTGCACGCGGCGGTCGCCGCGCACGGGCCGATGCCGGTGGCGTCCGTCCTGCTGCTCGTGGCCGGGATCGCCGAAGCGCTGCAGGTCATCCACGGCGCCGGTATCGTCCACCGCGACCTCAAGCCGTCCAACGTGCTGCTCGCGGTGGACGGGCCCCGCGTCATCGACTTCGGCATCGCGCGCGCCGCGGACACCACCGCGCTCACGGGCACGGGCGTCAGCGTCGGCACGCCCTCCTTCATGTCCCCGGAGCAGGCGGCGGGCACGAGCTGCACGGCGGCCACCGACGTCTTCGCGCTGGGGCAGATCGCGGTGTTCGCCGCGACGGGTGCCGCCGCGTTCGGTGACGGTTCGTCGCACGCGGTCCTCTACCGGATCGTCCACGAGGACCCCGACCTGTCACGACTGCCTGACGAGTTGCGGGACGTGGTCACCGGCTGCCTCGCCAAGGACCCCGCCCGCCGGCCGTCCACCGCGCGGATCATCGAGCTGTGCGGCCTGGCTTCCCAGGACCCCGCGCTGCGCCGCCCGGGCGGCTGGTTGCCGTCCTCGTACGCCGCCGACCTCACCCAGGCTGCCGCCCCCACCCCGCCGCCGCATCCGG
>NZ_JBEXWB010000717.1:0-1017 GCF_040629645.1 Streptomyces sp. NPDC005899
CTTTTTAAATAAATCCCCCTTTATCCCTATTTCATTCCTTCCCCTTTGGTGGGGTGTTGAGTGGGCCGGGAGGGCGGCCCCCGGCCCGGGCGGGGTCTGCGTACCCCCCCCGCCGGCCGGAGGTGCGCCGACCCCGTCCCCACGGTGCGGCGCGGCGGGCCCTCGTCATCCGCTCGGACGACGGCCCACGTTCGTCAGGACCCGGGTGGGGGCACGGGGGTGAGCAGGGCGGGGAGCACGGCGCACTCGATGAAGCGGGTGAGGAACCCCGTCTCGCCGTAGCGCCCCTCCAGGAGCGGCCGGGCGCGCATGACCCCGAGCAGCTGGGCGGCGACGAAGGGCGTGGCGGGGTTGTCGGCGGCCACCTCGCCGCGTGCGACGGCGCGCTCCACCATCGCGTCGATCGCGGCGATCGAAGGCGCGATGAGCGCCTCGCGCAACGCGCACAGCAGCCCCGGATTGTGCAGGGCCGCGTGGCTCAGGGCGTGCATCAGGGCCGTGTCCCGGTTGGAGGCGGCGTCGATGGCCCTTACCGCCTCGTGCAGGTCGCCGCTCAGGGTGCCGGTGTCGATGTGGGTCAGCGTGGGCGTGCGGGTGCAGCGCAGGGCGGCGACGACCAGCTCGGGCTTGGAACCCCACTGGCGGTAGAGGGTCGACTTGCCGCACCGGGTCCGCGAGGCGACGCCCTCCATGGTGAGGGACTCGTAGCCGCCCTCGCGCAGCAGGTCCAGTACGGCCGTGTAGAGCTCCTGTGCCCGCTCCGGTGTGATCTTCGACCGGCGGGACGACGGCGCTGACTCCTGGACGGGGCCGGACGGCTGCATGTGCTTCCCTCTCTGCGCGCGGCTGCGACGGGGGCTTCCGATACGCCAGTGTACCGATACGGCCGTGTACCGATACGCCGCCGTATCGGTACACTGGCGTATCGATACGGCAAGGGGCCGCCCTGCCGGTACCCGAACAGCGCCTCGACCGCGAACTGGGACGAGGTGTAGAACCCCCCCGCGAGCCAGACGA
>NZ_JBEXWB010000718.1:0-1009 GCF_040629645.1 Streptomyces sp. NPDC005899
CCCTGGCAGGCTTCCCGGCCGCGGCCTCGGGGGCCGGGCCGCCGTCGCCCGCACCACCGTCGCGGGCGTCCGCGCCGGTTCCGTCGGGTGCGCCCACGGGCGTCCCGCCGGGCGGCGTCGCGGCCGCCGCGGGCCTCGGGGTGCTTCCGGTGCGCTCGGAGTCCGGCCGTCCGCCGGACGGGTCGGTGTCGCTCATCGGCGTACGCATCACGACAGGCGGGATCGGACGGGAACCCGGGATGTTGATCCGGATACGCGTCGTCAGCGTCGTCTCGGTCCTGGGCTCGTCGGGCCGCTGCGGATCCGCAGGTTCCGGAGCCCCGTCCGGCCCGTCGTCGGACGGGTGCAACGACGGATACTGGCGTGATCCGTACGGCGGCGTACCGGAGGGGTACGCGGCTCCTCCGCGCCCCTGGGGCCCGGAGGACGAACTGTCAGTTTCACGACTCAAAGCAGGTTCTCCCGATTGGCTCCGCCGCCCGTACTTCCCCCATGCCGCAGGCCAGGGGACGGCTCGGCGCGCGCACCACCATACTGGCCGCCGCCGCAGGACACTCCGCGCCCGGGCTGAACAAGGATGCACCCGAGGCGGTCCACGGGGTCAATCCGGGAGCGGACATAGCACATCACGCACCTGGCCGACCGGCGCCGGTGGCCGAATAGGGCAACCTCGTCAGGGTGGCGCACATCACAGCGACGGCCATCCCTCCGAGCATGAAGAGCGTCAGGCCCAGTGCGTCGCCGAAGACGTAGTCGCCCTCGGGCCGCCCGCCGAGCAGCACGATCAGCACGAGGAGCCAGCCCACCGCCGGTGCCAGCGCGCCGAGCTGGGTGCGGGTGAGCAGCCGGCCGCCGAGGAACAGGCCGGCGGACGCCACCAGGGCGAGCAGCAGGCCGCCCGGGAAGAAGGCCGCCTGGACGAGAGTGCCGGCGAGCCCGACGGCGGCCCCCAGGACGGCGAGGCCGGCGTACACGGGGATGCGCGCGGGGTCGGGCACGGCGGCGAGGC
>NZ_JBEXWB010000719.1:0-1008 GCF_040629645.1 Streptomyces sp. NPDC005899
CGGACGCGATGGGTGCCGCGGTGCGGTCGGTGACCGAGGCGTCCACCGCGCCCAGCCACTGCTCGGCCTGCCCCCACTCCCCCTGCGCGACGGCGTGCAGACCGAGGACCAGGCGGGCGTCGGCGTTGACGGCGGGCAGGTCACCGGTCCGCGCGACGAACGCCTCGCAGCGGCCGACGAGCCCCGCCCACTCCCCGGTGTTCCAGTCGAGCACGAGTTGCGCCCCCAGGCCCGTCTGGCGGACGTAGTCGGAACCGCTCCTGACCGACAGGCCGAGTCCTTCCGTGAGCAGGTCCGCGGCCCGGTCGTAGTGTCCCAGCCACACGGCCGCGTCCCCGGCGTTGCACACGCCGCGGGCCGCGTGCTGCGCCACCAGCCGGTCCGGACTGTCCGTCGGAAGCTCCCGCACCATCCGCCACGCCTCCGGGTCACCGCAGCACATCGCCAGGGCGGCCCCGTTCCCGGCGACGGCCGCGCGCGCCGCCGCGGACCCGCTGTGGGCCGCGGCGTCCTCCGCCCGCCGCAGCCATGCCTCGTGCACGCCCAGCGGCGCCCCCAGCCACTGCGGCATGGCGAGGGCCGCCATGGCACGGGCGGCCAGATCGGGGCGCTCCTCCCTCAGCTCCTCGGCCGCGCGCTCCAGTTCGGCCCAGCCGCTGGCGCTCCGGCCCACCTGGTTGCACAGGAGCAGCCCGAGGTCCAGACGCAGTTCACCGCGAACGGCGAGCGGCAGTCCGGCGTCCTCCATCAGCTGGGCCAGTACCTTCACCGTCTGGTCGGCACGCAGTCCCATGACGGCGTTGCGGGCCAGCACGGGAGCCAGTCGGCCCCGGTCCGCCCGCGGGACGAGATCGGAGGCCAGCGTCGCTTCCAGCAGAGTGACGGCCTCCTGGTGGCGCCGGGCCTCGGCCGCCTGGCGCGCGGCCCGCTCGACGGCGCGCAGCCAACCGCGGACGTCTCCCGCGCCTTTCCGGTGCCTGGCGACGGCCGCCCACGGCACGGGCTGGC
>NZ_JBEXWB010000720.1:0-1006 GCF_040629645.1 Streptomyces sp. NPDC005899
GGAAGCCGAACGGCCCAGGGCGGCATCGGCTCGTCGCGTGCGAAGACGCGGCCCCGCTGGGGGTCGTCCGCGCCCGGCGCCCGTGCCGGCAGGTAGCGGGATCGCGGGTGGGCCTTCTGCCAGCGCGCCCAGAGCAGGTCCATGTACGCGTGGTGCAGCCAGAAGACCGGGTCGTCGGGCGAGGCGGCGCCCGCCATCGACCCGCCGATCCAGCGGTGCACCCGGTTGTGGTTGGCGATCCCGCGCGTCCCCCGGATGGCCCAGCCCTCCATCCTGTTCCGGAAGCCGGTGGTGCTGACGCTGTTCCACGGGGCGGCGTCGTAGACCGGGTCCCGCAGCGCGCGGTCCACGTCCGCCCTGCCCGGCAGGGTGAGGGGTGCGGCCGGCCGGCCGAAGTCCCGTCGCAGGAAGTGGTCGTCGGTGACGCCCCCGCTGATCCGCCAGTTCCCCTCCCGGTAGGCGAAGGGCCCGGTCATCACCTGCCTGTCCCCCGGGCGGCCGTTCCCGCCGAGGAAGTCCTCCTTCCAGAGGGAGGCGCCGGGGGTGTTGTCCCGCGTCCAGTCCCAGTACGGCACCGACACCCGGGGGTCCACGGCCCGCAGGGCCTTCTCGAACTCCAGCAGGTACCTGCGGTGCCAGGGGAAGAAGGACGGGGTCATGTGGGCGGGCCGGGGCCGGTTTTCGGCGTCGGTCACGTAGTACCGCCGGTGCATGGTGACGAAGTCGTCGTAACGGCCGGAGCGCTTGAGTTCCAGGATCGCGCCGACGAGGCGCTTCTTCTCCGTGCGTGTGAGGTCACGCTGGTTCTTTCGGCTGTACACCCGTGCTCGTCCTTCGGGTCAGATGGTGTGCGGGGAGGCGGGGGACAACTGGGCGGCGCCGATCTCGTCGACCGCGGCCCGGGCGGTCGCCAGCAGCGTCGGGAACGACTCGTAGTGGTTGACCGTGCTGAGGAAACTGCCGTCCGCACGCCGCATGACGTGGAGCGGCCGGCCGTCGATCCGGA
>NZ_JBEXWB010000721.1:0-1002 GCF_040629645.1 Streptomyces sp. NPDC005899
CCCGCAGGTCGGGCCGGCCGACCATCGCCCAGCCGTCCAGCAGCAGCGCGGCGGCGTAGCCGCCCTCGGCCACCGGCTCGGCCCCGGGGGTGC
This sequence comes from Streptomyces sp. NPDC005899, assembly GCF_040629645.1. Classification (NCBI taxonomy): domain Bacteria; kingdom Bacillati; phylum Actinomycetota; class Actinomycetes; order Kitasatosporales; family Streptomycetaceae; genus Streptomyces; species Streptomyces sp. NPDC005899. Next base: position 94 of record NZ_JBEXWB010000721.1, read on the forward strand.
TGACCACCAACGCGGGCTGACCGGACACGGAGTCGAGGACGTGGTCACGGCCGGAGGTCCGCACCGGAACGGCGGGGAAGGCCCGCCCCAGCTCCTCGGCGGTCCGGCGCGCGCCGACGATCTGCGCGCGCAGCCTCCGGCCGCCGCAGGCCGGGCAGTGCCAGGCGGCCTCCGCCCGCCCGCACCACGCGCAGTCCAGATCCCGCTGGTCCGGGGCCTGCAGGGGGCCCGCGCAGTGCCGGCAGCGGGCGGGTTCGCGGCACCGCTCGCACGCCAGCCGTGGCGCGTAACCGCGGCGGGGGACCTGGACGAGGACGGGCCCGCTGCGCAGGCCGTCCCGTACGGTCTGCCAGGCCAGGCTCGGCAACCGCGCGGAGCGGGCCGCGCCGTCCCGGGCCAGCTCGCCGTCGTCCACCGTGCGCACCAGGGGCGCCGCCGCGCGCAGTTGCTCGCGGTCGGCGCGCAGCGGCAGTGCCCAGCCGCTCTCCACCAGCTGCGCGGCCTCGACCGTGCAGCTCGTCCCGCCGAGCAGGAAGGCGCACCGGCCGTGGGCGGCACGCAGCTCCAGCACTTCCCGCACGTGGGGGAAGGGGGCGTTGTCGTCGCTGTGGCTGGAGTCGCCGTCGTCCCAGACGGCCACCAGTCCGAGATCGGCGACGGGGGCGAACATCGCCGCCCGGGTGCCGACCACGGCGCGCACGGAGCCGCGCCGGACGGCCAGCCAGCGGCGGTACCGCTTCTCGGGCCCCGAGTCGGCGGTCAGCAGGGCGTGGTGGCCGTCCCCCCTGAGCGCGGTGAGCGCGGCGTCGACCCGGGCGGCGGCGCGCCCGTCCGGGACGACGACCAGCGCGCCCCGGCCCGAGGCCAGGGTGGCGGTCACGGCCGCGGCGAGCTCCGCGGGCCAGTGGG